>JAEWDG010000024.1 GCA_023390215.1 Bacteroidota bacterium
AATCTGCTGCAGGACGTTACACTTGAATCTAATAAAGTACAGATCAAAGAAGACACTGTATCTTATCTGATCGACAGTACCATGTATCGCAAAAATGATAATGTGGAGGAAGTGCTGAAGAAACTGCCAGGCGTTACTGTTGACAAAGACGGAACGGTTACGGCCCAGGGCAAGCAGGTAACCAAGGTTAAAGTGAATGGCAAAGATTTTTTCAATGGTGATGTAACAACCGCTACAAGAGAACTGAATGCGGATATGGTTGACCGTATTCAGATCATTGACGATTATGGCGACCAGGCGGCTTTTACGGGAATCAAAGACGGTGATCCTTCCAAAACGCTGAACATCGATTTGAAGAAGGACAGGAACAAGGGCTATTTTGGAAATGTTACTGCGGGTGCGGGCACAGAAAAGCGCTACCTTGGAAAATTATCGCTGAACATTTTTCAGAATAATAAACAGATCTCTGTTATCGGAAACCTGAATAATACCAATGCCAATACATTTGATTTTGGCGGGATGGGATTAAGCCCGGCCATGGCGAATATGGTGGGTGGCGCGATACGAAGTTTTGGATTCTTACGCGGAGGCAATATTTCCGGATTGGGCCTGAACGATGGAATATCGACCAATAAATCTATCGGGCTAAACTACCGGGATCAATGGGGTGCAAAAGTTTCCGTATACGGCAGCTATAGTTATTCGCATAAAAATACATTTACGGATAAACAGATCTCGCAGCAGAATTTTTTCGCGGAAACCAGCAATCTTAATAATCAGAACCTTACTGACCGCACGGCGAATGACAACCACCGGTTTAATTTCAATATTGAATACCGGATCGACTCAATGAATTACGTGAAGATCAGTCCCGGTTTCACTTACAACCATGCAACGGAGTCCAGCAATACCATATTTTCTTACAGAGATACAGCGGGGAGAAAGACAAATGACGGAAGAACAGATCAGTATGTAACCAATAATTCACCTTCGTTCAACGGAAGTATTTTATTCAATCATAAATTCAGAAAAAAAGGAAGAAACCTGAGCATTTTCGCATCCGGTAATTCCAGCCAGACAGATAACGGTACGGACTATTCGAATTTAATGAATATTTACACGCCATTCGGATTGTTTGATACCACACTTAATCAATTTATCGATCAGTCGAACCGGAACAGCAATTACAGTGTACGCGGATCTTATATTGAGCCGCTTGACAAAAAGCGAAGCCTTGAATTCAGCTATGGATATACCCATCAGTTCACAGGCAACGACCTCCGCACATACCAAATAGACCAGGTTAGTTCTGCGAGGCTTTATGTAGACAGCCTGAGTAATATTTATGCTAACAATTATGAAACGCACCGCATTGGTTTTAATTTCAGAACCAATGAAAAGAAATTCAATTATACCATAGGATTGGCTGTTCAGCCTGCAACCATCAAAAGCAATTCGGAAACAGGAAAATATGAATACACGCAGCACCTGGTGAATTATTACCCGGTTGTACGTCTGGCGTATAATTTTTCAAGAAGCCGCTCGCTGAATATCAATTATAATGGAAGTACCAACCAGCCAGGTTATCAGCAATTGCAACCTGTTACAGACTACAGTAATCCGCAATACCTCACAGTAGGAAATCCTGATCTGCGACCGGAATTTAATAACACGTTCAGCATGAGATATAACAACTTCGATTTCATTACAGGCGATGTGTTTTTCTCAAATATCAGTTTCTCGTTTACGCAGGACAAGATCGTAAGCAATACATTTAACAAAGGGCCCGGTGTGCAGGAAACCCGGTACCTCAATACAAATGGATATTATACAGTATTTGGATTTTATAACTATTCCAAACCTTTCAGCAACAGGAAATATGTAATCAATTACGGAGGAAATGTGACGTACTTCAATAATATCTCTTACCTGGAAAATCAAAAGAACAGGGGTGCGAACTGGTTACTCAGCCAGAGATTGAGTTCTGATATCAAGATTAAAAAATGGCTGGAAACAACGATTGGTGGATCTTATAGTTTGAACAGTACGCATTATAGCCTTCAAAAAGCGCTGAATAATGATGCGAGCACCTGGACTTTACAAAATTCATCCAGATTATTCCTTCCGAAGAATTTTCGTGTGAATTACGACATGGAGAAGAACTTCAACAAAGGATTTGCAAATGCTGTAAATGCGGCGCCGTTCATTATAAACGCAGGTATTGAAAAATCTTTTGGCAAAAAAGAACAGTTTGCACTGCAACTCCAGGGATTTGATTTGCTGAACGAGAACCAAAATATTTCCAGATCTGTTACAGCCAGTGCAATTACGGATTCGAGGGTTAACCGTTTGAGGCGATATTATTTATTAACTGCTGTTTACCGGTTGAACAAATTTTCCGGTGCAGGATCCGGCAGACCAATGATGCCCGGTATGATGAGAGGGCCCGGCGGTAGCTTCCAGTAAGTTCAAAGGGTTCAAGAGGTTCAAGAAGTTCAATGTTCAATGTTCAACGAGGTTCAAAAGGTTTAAAAGGTTCAAGAGGTTCAAGAGGTTCAAGAAGTTCAATGTTCAATGTTCGACGGGGTTCAAAAGGTTTAAAAGGTTCAAGAAGTTCCAGAAGTTCCAGAAGTTCAATGTTCAAGAGGTTCAAAGGGTTCAAGAAGTTCCGGAAGTTCAATGTTCAATGTTCAACGAGGTTCAAAGGGTTCAAGAATTCAGCAAGCTTATAATCAACGTGAAAAATTTGTCAGCGTGCAGACATTCATGCTAACGTATTATAGAAAAAAAAATCCTACTGAACCTGCGGGAAAGGATTAGTAACTGTTCTAGGGCGCTTTTCTTAATTGTCATATCTATATGATTTTCATTTATTTACCTTGCTAATTTACCTATAATTAACATTATGTTAAATAGGTAAAATTGCAAATCATAAGATCTTTAGCTCCTCTGATAGCATAATAAAAAAAGCTGCCCTAAGGCAGCTTCTAAGATGGTTAGGCTATATTAAAATTATCCGGCAGGATTCGCTTCTGGTTCTGTACCTTCTGCAGAATCGTTATTCAAACCTTCTAAATCGTTTTCAGGAGATTCAAGGTCAACATCTGATTCTTCTTTTTCATCCAGTTCCGTTATCGCCGCAATTTCGTCACCTTCATCAACCCGTATGAGTTTAACACCCTGGGTGGCACGACCCTGTTCTGAAATCTGGCTAACCGACATCCTGATCGTGATCCCTGATACGCAGGTGATCATAAGGTCCTGGCTTTCCGTTACGGTCAAGAGACCAACCAATGCACCGGTTTTCTCTGTAACATTTAAAGTTTTTACACCTTTACCTCCGCGGTTTGTGATCCGGTAGTTTGGTTCTCCGGTTTCCGGGTCATCGAGTGCGGTACGTTTGCCATAACCTTTTTCACTTACTACCAGGATGGTTTTTGTTTTATCTTCTTTGTTCACACAAACCATTCCCACCACCTGGTCATTCTCATCATCCACTTCAATTCCACTCACGCCAATGGCTCCGCGACCTGTTGGGCGAACTTTCTCTTCGTGAAAACGAATTGCGCGGCCTGTTTTCACAGCCATCATGATCTCACAGTTACCGTCGGTAAGTTTGGCCTCCAGAAGCTGATCTCCTTCATTTATAGTGATTGCATTTACGCCGCTCTGGCGTGGACGGCTGAAATCTTTGAGGTTGGTTTTTTTGATGATCCCACGCTTGGTACATAGAACGATATAATGCTTATTTACGTATTCTTCATCCTCGAGATTTTTGATGTCGATGATGGCCCGCACTTTATCATCTGCGGGAATCTGAACCATATTCTGGATCGCTCTTCCCTTGCTTGTTTTATCTCCTTCCGGAATCTGGTAAACCTTGAGCCAGTAACAGCGGCCTTTTTCCGTGAAGAATAATAAAGTATGGTGCGTTGAAGCCACAAATAAATGTTCTATATAATCTTCCTGCCTTGTCGCACTTCCTTTCGCTCCGCGTCCACCGCGTTTTTGCTGACGGTACTCCGTAGCCGAAGTTCGTTTGATATATCCCATGTGGGAAATCGTAACCACTACATCTTCTTCCTCGATCAGATCAAGCATGTTGATCTCATCATCCGCATATTCAATTTCGGTACGACGCTGATCACCGAACTTATTTTTTATTTCGATCAGTTCATTTTTGATAATATCGAAACGTAGACCTTCATTGGCAAGAATCTCTTTCAATCTTTCTATGGTACGGAGGATTTCTGCATGTTCTTCCCTGATCTTGTCGATCTCCATCCCGGTGAGTCGTTGCAAACGCAGTTCCAGTACAGCTTTAGCCTGGATTTCACTCATACCAAAATTACTGATCAACCCTTCCTGCGCGATAGATGGGGTTGAACTTTCACGAATCAGTTTTATCACCGCGTCGAGGTTATCGAGCGCAATAATATAACCTTCAAGTATATGCGCTCTTTCTTCCGCCTTGCGCAATTCAAACTGCGTACGGCGTACAACTACTTCGTGGCGGAAATCAACAAACTCGGAGATCAGTTCTCTGAGTGCGAGGATACGGGGCCTTCCTTTTACAAGCGCAACATTGTTGATACCATAAGAAGTTTGCAGCTCTGAATTCTTATACAGCTGATTAATGGCGACCTGGGCAACAGCATCTTTACGGAGTTCCACGACAATACGTGTACCTTCCTTGTTGTTACTTTCATTGTTTACATCAGTAATACCATCGATCACTTTTTCTGTGATCAGGTCTCCGATCTTCTGTGTCAGTTCGTCGCGGTTAACCAGGTAAGGAATTTCCGTGATCACGATTTTTTCTTTACCACGGCTATCTGTTTCAACGGTCGTTTTTCCGCGGAGCACAACACGTCCGCGCCCGGTATTGTAAGCCGTCTTCACCCCTTCCATTCCATAGATGATGCCACCGGTGGGGAAATCAGGAGCTTTGACATATTTCATCAATTCCTCAGAACTGATCTCTTTGTTATCGATATAGGCAATGCACCCATCCACAACTTCCGACAAATTGTGCGGCATCATGTTAGTGGCCATCCCTACGGCGATACCACTGCTTCCATTCAGCAGCAATTGCGGAACGCGTGTAGGCAATACCGTGGGTTCATTAAGGGAATCATCGAAATTGAGCTGGTAATCCACCGTTTCTTTATCGATGTCTTCCATCATCGCTTCTGCGAATTTTTCCAGCCTAACTTCGGTGTACCTCATTGCTGCCGGCGGATCGCCATCCTGGCTACCAAAATTTCCCTGGCCATCGATCATTTTATACCGCATCGACCATTCCTGGGCCATACGCACCATGGTAAAGTAAATGGATGAGTCGCCATGGGGATGGTATTTACCCATAACCTCTCCCACAATACGTGCTGCTTTTTTGTACGGACGATTTGATGTATTTCCGAGTTCATTCATTCCGAATAAAACGCGGCGATGCACAGGTTTTAATCCATCTCTTACATCGGGAAGCGCCCTTCCCACTATCACGCTCATCGAATAATCGATATAAGCGGTCTTCATCTGTTCCTCGATGTTTACCGGTATGATCTTGCCCCGGTTATTGAGGTCTTCCCCTTCGTAATTTTCCTGATTTTCCATATTTATTTTGAAGTGCCCAAAGGTACCGAAAATAGCGCGTTTTCGGGCTTAAAATACTGAGAATTACAGCTTGTTTTTTCACATTTTAAAAGGTATTGTGGAGAACTTAACAAGCGCGTTCTTTGCGCAGATTTTCCACGCAAACATTAGCTATTTGCGTAATCGTTCCTTATGTGTTTTCTCCTTCGCCCGCCACAAATAAAGGGCTAACTTGCGCCCCATGATTTCGACTAAAAAACTGCTGATTTTCGGTGCAGGCAAATCTGCGACTTCACTCATCCGGTATTTGCTCTCCCATGCCGCTTCCGATAACCTGGAAATAATTGTTGCTGATGCAAATTATAAGCTGGCGGAAGAAAAAATATCGGGCCACCCTTCAGGAAAGGCGCTGGCTTTGGATATTTCAGATAACAGCGCCAGAAAAGATGTGATCGCTCAGTCAGATATCGTGATCTCGATGATGCCTCCTGCGCTTCATATCCTCGTAGCAAAGGACTGCCTGGAAGCAGGAAAAAATCTGCTCACTGCTTCTTATGCCGATGATGCGATCCGTGGCCTCGATGCTGAAGTAAGATCAAAAGGCCTGTTGTTCTTATGTGAAATGGGCCTTGATCCCGGCATCGATCATATGAGCGCGATGCAGATCATTGAACATATCAGTTCGAAAGGCGGAAAAATCACATCATTTTTCAGTCATTGCGGTGGGCTGATCGCTCCGGAAAGTGATGACAACCCCTGGCATTATAAGATAACCTGGAACCCGCGCAATGTGGTACTGGCGGGAAAAGGCGGTGCGAAATATCTCTCCGATGGAATTATGAAAGAAACAGGCTATTTAGACCTGTTTGATGCGTCACGGCAGGTAGCTACCGGTAACGTGGAAACGCCATTTTTAAGTTATTACCCCAACCGCGACAGCCTCCCTTATATTGCTTTGTATGGTTTGGATTATTGCAGGGATTTTATGCGCACGACACTCAGGTATCCGGATTTTATGCGTGGCTGGAAAACCATGATCGAATATGGCTTTACAGATGAAACTATCCGGTACGAAACGCAGGGATTGAGTCTTGCCGCTTTTTATCAAAAACATTTTCAATCCCGAAACCTGACTATAGAACAGGTTGTTGAAAACAACAGTACGGACTTCAGTTCCCAGTTAGAATTTCTGGGATTATATGATCATGATACGCTGATCAATATGGGAGAGGTATCCATTATTGACATCATGCAGTTCATCCTGCAAAAAAAGCTGGTACTTCATGAGGAGGACAAGGATCTGGTTGTGATGATTCATGAGTTCATTTACGAGCTCGATAACAAAAAACATGCGTTGCACAGCTCTCTCTACCTAAAAGGTGACGACCAGTTGCAAACGGCTATGGCAAAAACTGTGGGTCTTCCTTTGGGTATTGCTGCGCGGATGATTTTACAAAATAAGATCAGGAAAACGGGCGTATGTATTCCATTGGACAAAGAAATTTACGAGCCGGTATTATCGGAATTGAAAGCGTTGGGAATTGCTTTTGTTGAATCTGAAAATGAGATCAGCTAAAACAGGCGTGAATTTTTTCAACAAAGTCAAGGATCCCTTCTGTAGCCGGTTTTTCTATCAGGTGAAGGTTGGAAACGCCGGATCGCAGCGGAATATTTTTGTCGATGATGAATTTTGGTGCGTTTTCGGGAACATAATGAATTAATCCCGCAGCAGGATAGACCTGCAAAGAACTTCCTACCAGCAGAAATGCATCCGCCGCCATCATCACCCGGGCAGCCTCTTCAATCATGGGAACAGGTTCTTCAAACCAAACGATGGCCGGACGCCACTGACCGCCATCCGGGGCAAGATCCCCGGGATATATATCTCCCCGAATTTCAGTAACCAACCCATCATCAAAACAACTTTTCATTTTGAATATTTCACCATGCAGATGGAGCACATTTGTTGATCCTCCCCTTTCATGGAGATCATCTATGTTTTGCGTAACAACAATTACATCGAAAAAATTTTCGAGTTCTGCAATTTGTTTATGTGCAAGATTTGGTTTAGCTGCGGCTACTTCCTTTCTCCGCATGTTGTAGAAATCCAAAACCATCCGGGGATTCTTCCGGAATGCGCCGGGCGTTGCAACGTCCTGTACATTATACCCCATCCAGAGCCCATCGCTGTCGCGGAAAGTTTTTAATCCACTTTCGGCACTGATACCCGCGCCTGTAAGTACAACCAGCTTTTTCTTTTGCATGATGAAAAGATTATCCGGCCTCCGACATTTTCATAATTTCCTTCCACTCTTCATCTGTTACCGGTGAAACCGACAATCTTCCAATACGGATCAGCGCCATGTTCTGCAACTTTTTATTTGCTTTTAGTTCTGCCAGCGTAACCGGATTTTTTAATTTTTTATAGGGTTTCAAATCGATGGCCGACCATGCCGGGTCATCTGTTTTTGGATCCTGGTATGCCTCCCTGGCCACCTTCGCGATTCCAACGATGGCCAGTCCTTCATTACTATGATAAAACATGACCTCCTCCCCTTTCTTCATCGCACGTAAATGATTCCGGGCAGCATAGTTGCGAACACCATCCCATACCGTAGACTTATCTTTTACCAGGTCATCATAACCATAGACTGAAGGTTCCGATTTTACAAGCCAGTAAGCCATTGTTCCGAATTAGATTTAGAGATCAAAATGAATGTAAATATAAAATTCAGAAAATAACTGTTCTGTGAAAACTCTGACCGGTGGGCTAACTTTTTACCCGGGACAACAGGTATGAGATAAAAAATTTATTTACCAGGATTGTATAGATGTGCGCAGAGTAAATAGCAAAAGATCCTGAGATAAATTCAGGTGACGTTTTTAACACCGCAGAAATAGCAGCGGTTTCAGGGATCCCTTCAAAATAAAGGCCCCTACTCCCATCCGCTTGCAAGAACATCCGCCAGATGTAATGTTTTTAGCGGAAAATTGTTTTTATTGATATAGCCCTGTATTTGCATAAGGCAGCTCATATCCGTTGATATAATATATTCTGCGCCGGTTGCCATCGCATTTCGAACTTTTTGATCGGCCATAGCGAGTGATATCGGTTCGTATTTTACAGAAAATGTTCCTCCAAATCCGCAACAGGTTTCATTGTCTGCCATCTCCACCAGTTCCAGTCCTTTTACA
>JAEWDG010000317.1 GCA_023390215.1 Bacteroidota bacterium
CAGAGTGAAAGCAAACGGTCAGTCGCATATCGCTACATACGGAGCGAACCTGAAAGAAAATAGAAGTTTTTTTTATTTCTGTGATCATTTTTTCCGGAAAGGCCTTTCGGTACCCGAAGTATTTTGCCACGAGAATGAAGTGTATTTTCAGGAAGACCTTGGCGATCTTTCCCTCCTGAACGTATTAGAGAAAGAAGGGGTCTCGGATCATGTGTACGAATTGTACCAAAAATCTCTTCGTGCTTTAGCCCAATTGCAGGTTAGCGGACATGAAGGCCTTGATTATACTTATTGTCTTACGAACCGGGAATTTGGAAAGCAGGCTATTCTTGCAGACCTGCTTTATTTTAAATATTATTTTCTTGATACACTTCGGCTCCCTTACGATAAACAGCAACTGATCGACGAGTTTGAACATTTTTCAAATGCTTTATCTGAAACTGGTTTCCGGTATTTTATGTTCCGTGATTTTCAGAGCCGTAATATTATGATCAAGGGTGATGAACCTAAATTTATAGATTTCCAGGGTGGTATGCTCGGTGCGCCGCAATATGATGTTGCCTCTTTACTTTGGCAGGCGAAGGCAAACCTAAGCAGGGAATGGAAAGAAAGCTTACTTGGATATTATATGGATTGTTTTCAGGAAGAACTGAAATCGGAGATCGACCGGGTACAATTCCGTGAGCATTACCGTGGCTATGTGTTGATCCGGCTGCTGCAGGTGCTTGGCGCCTATGGCTTTCGCGGGTTGTTTGAACGGCGGGCCCATTTTCTTACCAGTATCCCACTGACGCTGAAAAATCTAAAAGAGTTTTTGGAAACTAATGATTTGCTGAGGCCGTACCCCGAGTTTTCCAAAGTGCTGGATCACTGCGTCGAGGATAGTACCATCACACGATTTACGCCCATACAGGCAAACGAGGCTACAGCACTAACGGTTACGATCAATAGCTTTTCTTATAAGAATGGTATTCCAAAAGATCCTACGGCAAATGGTGGTGGTTTTGTTTTCGATATGCGGGGCATACTGAACCCTGGTCGTTTTGAGGCATACAAGAAATTATCGGGGCAGGATAAACCGGTTATTGATTTTCTGGAACAGAAAACCGATATGCCCGAGTTTTTGAACGCAGTATATACGCTTATTGATATTAATGTAACGGACTATATCAACCGTGGTTTTGAATCGCTGATGGTCAGTTTTGGCTGCACGGGCGGGCAACACCGAAGCGTGTTTGCCGCAGAATCTCTGGCGCGGCATCTTCGCAATAAGTTTAAGGTAAAGCTTGAATTACATCACCTGAACAAAGAAAACTGGGTAAGATGAAAGCAATGATATTCGCCGCAGGCCTCGGAACACGATTTAAACCCTGGACCGATCATCATCCCAAAGCCCTGGCCCTCGTTAACGGTAAATCATTGCTCCAGAGAAATATTGAATACCTGCAACAATATGGGATCAGAGATGTAGTTGTGAATGTTCATCACTTCGCTGACCAGGTTATCTCTGCAATTGATGATAATGAAGGCTGGGGTAGTAATGTCGTCATCAGCGATGAAACGAAGGCTTTACTAGAGACCGGAGGAGGACTACTGAAGGCCCGACATCTGCTGGACGATCAACCCTTCATCAGCTTGAACGCGGATTTTCTTACTGACCTGAAACTGGATCTGTTTCTTGACTTTCATAAAAATCAGGATTCGCTTATTACACTGGCGGTTACAAACCGGAAAAGTTCGCGCGTTTTTCTTTCGGATAGCAACGGAAGATTATGTGGCTGGAGAAACAGATCGACAGGTGAGGAAATCATATCCGTAACTGCACCCCTGTTGCTGGAAAAAGCATATAGCTGCGTGGCAGCATTTCAGCCATCGTTTTTTGATGTTTGCCGGCAGCAGGGAAAATTCTCCATTACCGAAACCTATCTTGATCTTGCGAAAGACTATAAAATCATGCTGTTCGATCACAGCGGTGATAAACTGGTTGATGTTGGTAAACCTGATTCAGTTCAGATCGCTGAATCACTTTTTAAATAAACTTAGCCTTCGTTAGGAATGCTGAAGCTTTGCTTTTTTTCTTCTTTTGCTTTCAACCCGAAATTGTACCGTAAAATTATTCTGAAGCGATGCGTATCTGTATAACGGTTTCCTTCCGCCGATAATTCTCCCTGCTTAATGCTGAAATCGGTGTGATTCGTTCTCAGCACATCGCTTAACGCCATGTTCAGGTTGAGTTTCTTATTCAGAAAACTTTTGTTGACAGATAAAAACATTCCCCCAAAAGTTTTAAGCTCATAGAAATTCTGCAGGGCTTTTGAACGCAGGAAACCCTGCATATCTACAGACAAACCGGGAACGATTTTCCATTGCTGATACATAAAGAAAAGCCAGCTTCCTCTTTTATAGTTTAATGGTTCGCCCTGGTAAAGCCCGTTGTAGATATTGTAGTTATATTGTGCGCCTGCGTACATAAAGTATTTTTTACCCGGCGGCAGACCGCCCACCAGTTTAAAATAATATTCTTTATTTGTTCCAAGGTTGTCATACGTTCGGTACGCGATCTTTGTCTGTTCGTCCTGGTAAGTGACCTGTGTAAATATATCTTTGGTATGGTTTATTCCCACCGCGAAAACGGGAATGTCGTTATAAGTGGCATTGATCTCATAGGTAGTTGTAAACTGGGGACGAAGCTGCGGATTACCACGATTGAACAGGTAGGGGTCCACATATTCAGGATAAGGATTTAGAGATTCGTAAGATGGCCTGCGAATGCTTTTTCTGAAAATTACGCTGCCTACCAGCGGATAAGTGAATATGCTGAAGAGTTTATGGCGGATGTAAACGTAAGGGAAAAGGTCCGTGCGCCTGAGCCGGAAGCTGGTGTCGCCAGGAAATAATAATCTTCCCTGCATATCAGTGGATTCAAGACGCAAACCGGGTTTAACAGTGAATCCCCATTTTGTTGCCGAAGCCTGGATATATCCGGCCAGAATATGCTCTTTATACCTGTAGTTATTCGATTGATAAGGATTAAAGATGCTGCCGGTACCAGTATCCTGGTAATAGTTCGCATGGCTGGTATTCATGCCCAATGTGGCTTTAAATCCTGCCTCTATACTAAGACCCTTGATCTGTTTCCAGGTAAGATCCGTTTGAGGAACCCAGGTGTGTTGCATTGTGTGGTCTGTTCCATTGCCGATCAATGTCTTCGTAAATGGATAGGATACGGCGTTATTGTAGTCTTGGTTATCCTTGTTGCTATAATACGTGTAATCCAATGAAATCGTCCA
>JAEWDG010000078.1 GCA_023390215.1 Bacteroidota bacterium
GGTTACCTGTTTTACTCTCAGAATTTTGCCCTGAATAAAGGAAAAACGGACAGCAGTTTCGTGGTTGACATTCCGCTTCAGCCTATCGCAAAAGGGGCGCATATTGTACTGAAGAATATTTTCTATCCCACTAATAAATTTCAGTTGGAGCCTTCATCGCAGGTTGAACTGGACAAAACAGTGGAGTTCATGAAAGAGAATCCAGGGATCAGGATACAAATATCGGGCTATACAGACAACGTCGGTAATGAGAAGGATAATCTTGCGCTAAGTGCAAACAGGGCAAAGGCTGTGGCGGATTATCTGATCGCAAAGAAAATATCCGCAGCAAGAATTTTATCTAAGGGATTTGGTTCTTCACATCCGCTGGCCGATAATGATTCAGAAGAAAACAGGGCACTGAACCGCCGCACAGAACTCAGCATCATTTCGGTAGAATAACGCTATTTGCATGGGTGTCTGAAATTCCTGAGTTCGCATACCTGTTAAGCCTGTTAAAAGTTAACGGGATTGGAATTATTCAGGGAAGAATATTGCTTCAACATTTCAAATCTGCCGAAGCGATCTTCCGCGCAAGCACCCATCAACTGAGAGCGGTTGAAGGGATGAACAGGTCAAGGATATCAGCACTTCGCGCTTTCCGTGAATTTGATACAGAAATAAAAAACCTCGAACAAATTGAAAAGGCAGGTATCGCGATCCTCTCCGTGCAATCTGACAGGTTCCCCAAACGTTTGCTGCATTGCTACGATTGTCCGCCATTTCTATTTTACAAAGGCAATGCAAACCTGAATGCCGAAAGAATGCTTGCCGTTGTAGGCACAAGATCTCCATCAGTTTATGGTAAGCATGTTATTGAAAATTTTTTTGAGGGGTTTGAATCATACTCGATAACGATCATTAGCGGACTTGCATTTGGTATTGATACCCTGGCCCATCGCATCGCCCTTAGGAACGGCTTACCAACTGTTGGCGTACTGGGACACGGACTGGATTCCATTTACCCGCCTTTAAACATTCCCCTTTCCAAAGAGATGCTGGAAAACGGCGGGCTGCTCACTGAATTTCCGATGGGCACAAAACCCGACAGGCAAAATTTTCCCAGAAGAAACCGCATTGTGGCTGGAATGTGTGACGCAGTACTTGTTGTGGAATCCGGAGAAAAAGGAGGATCGATGATTACCGCTGAACTGGCAAATGCCTATAACCGGGATGTTTTCGCCTGCCCGGGGAAATTAACGGATGAAAAAAGCCGTGGTTGTAATGAACTCATCAGATCCCATCGCGCGATGCTTGTAAATTCCTTCGATCAGATTCTGGAAAACATGAACTGGAAGCGGCAGGAAGCAGCGGCTTTTCAACGTTCATTATTTCTTAATCTTTCAGATGAAGAACAAATCATTGCAAATTTTATACGCGACCATTCCGAAGCGGATGTTGACACTATTCATGCTGGAACAGGGTTTACGCCGGGAAAACTTTCGCAGATCTTACTCTCACTGGAGATGAACGGAGCAATAAACCGCATTTCCGGAAACCGGTACAGGCTGGCCGGGAGATAAAGGTTGAAAATTCCGTCTTAACTTCGCCTATGGCAACAAGTAAGAATACCGGAATAACCAACAACCTCAAATTTTTCGGAGAAGGGCTAACCTTCGATGACGTACTACTTTTACCAGCCTATTCGCAGGTTTTACCAAGAGATGTAGATATCAGCAGCCATCTTACGAAATCCATTACGCTAAACGTTCCCATGCTTTCTGCAGCTATGGATACGGTTACAGAAGCACAGCTTGCGATCGCGCTGGCACGAGAAGGCGGCCTGGGTATCCTGCATAAAAATATGAGCATTGAGCAGCAGTCAGACCAGGTAAGAAAAGTTAAACGAAGTGAAAATGGACTGATACTGGATCCCATCACTCTTCATCCTGATGCTACCATCGGCGAAGCTTTGAGGCTGATGCGGGAAAACAAAATTGGAGGTATTCCTATCGTTGACGCCAGCCATAAACTCGTGGGAATATTAACCAACCGCGACCTCCGGTTTGAATCAAATCCAAAACAAAAAGTTTCTACTGTTATGACCAGCGAAAACCTGGTTACGGCACCGGAAGGAACGGATCTGAAAAAAGCGGAACAGATCTTCAAGAAAACAAAAATTGAAAAACTTCCTGTTATTGATAAAAAAGGAAAACTTATAGGGTTGATCACATTCGGTGATATTTTAAAACTCGTTAGTCATCCACATGCTATTAAAGATTCTTTTGGAAGATTACTGGTGGGTGCAGGCGTGGGTATCACAAAAAATATTTTCGAACGTGTATATGCTTTACAACAGGCTGGTGTTGATGTAATATGCCTGGACAGTGCACACGGGCATACAAAAGGTGTGATCGATGCATTAAAAACGATTAAAAAATCGCATCCCGGTTTGCAGGTCATCGCGGGTAATGTTGGAACAGCTAAAGGTGCCGAAGCACTTGCTGACGCTGGCGCTGATGCGGTAAAAGTCGGCATTGGCCCGGGATCAATTTGTACTACAAGGATTGTTGCCGGAACCGGCGTGCCCCAGATCACTGCAGTGATGGAAGCCGCATCTGCATTAAAAGGAAGAAATGTGGGGATCATCAGTGATGGTGGGATCCGGTACACAGGTGATATGGTAAAAGCACTTGCAGCCGGCGCCAGTTGTGTGATGATGGGAAATGTGTTCGCAGGTACGGAAGAAAGCCCGGGGGAAACCATCATTTACGAAGGAAGAAAATTTAAACAATACCGTGGGATGGGTTCACTGGGTGCTATGGCACAGGGAAGCAGCGATCGTTATTTTCAGGACGTGGAAGATGATATAAAAAAATTCGTTCCTGAAGGTATAGAAGGACGCGTGGCATTCAAAGGACATCTCCGGGAAGTGGTACACCAGTTTACCGGTGGACTAAGAGCAGGGATGGGATACTGCGGTGCCGCGGATATCAAATCTCTTCAGTCGGCACAATTTGTAAAAATCAGTAATGCAGGTATGCGGGAAAGCCATGCACACGATATCGAGATCACGAAGGAAGCACCAAATTACAGCCGCTAATCAGAGAACCAACTTAGCTCCGTGCTTTTGTATCTTCAAGCTTTATGAACAAACTCTGGATTTCATGGCTAACCGCCATTCTGGTATATTTTTCCCCGGTACAATGCACTGCCCAGGATAGCTCCCATATCCGCATTTCCCTTCTAACCTGTACGCCGGGTGATGAACTATATTCCATTTTCGGGCACAGTGCGATTCAGGTGATCGACAGCAACAGTGTGCAGGACAACGTTTTTAATTACGGCACGTTCAATTTCGATGACAGAAATTTCTATTTGAAATTCGCCAGAGGCAAATTGCTTTATTTTATCAGCACAGAACCTTTCGCAGATTTTCAGTTTATGTACCGCGTCACCGGTAGAGAAATTACAGAGCAGGTTCTGAATCTTTCTGCAGAGGAAAAACTAGATCTTTACCACAAACTACTTAACAACCTGAAAGAAGAAAATCGCTATTACCAATATGATTTTTTCTTCGATAACTGCACAACGAGACTAAGAGACCTGATCATTAGAAGTAAACATCCACAACCTCAGCTCCCAGCTGTTCAGCCGCTGCATACAACGTTCAGGGACGCCATACATGTTTACCTCGATTCAGGAAAGCAATACTGGAGTAAACTCGGAATAGATATCCTGCTGGGCGCCCGTACCGACAGGAAGATGACCGCTGCGGAACAGGAATTCCTTCCCGATAATTTAATGCTGGCTGTAGATGGCGGTGGACCGACATTGGTGCAATCCAAAAAAAAGCTGTACAACCTTGGTCTGGAACCTTTGCCTGAACCCTGGTTCACGCCGATGAGCTTCGGCATTACAATTCTGATCCTGTTTGTTTTATTGAGCCGGTCGGGAAACAGGCATATTAGATCCATACTGAATGGAATGGATGGTTTGTTGTTTTTCCTGACCGGTTTGCTGGGCTGGATCCTTTTATTCATGTGGTTCTATACCGATCACAGTATGACAAAAGATAATTATAATTTGATCTGGGCCTGGCCCACCCATATTATCGCTGCATTTTTTATAACCAGTCGTAAAAAATTTATCCGGATATACTGGCTCATCACTATGGTGGGATTATGCATCGTAATGTTAGCCTGGTTTTTTCTGCCACAGTCTATGAACCCTGCATTGCTGCCAATTGTATTATTGATGATCTACCGCGCTGCAATGAAATATTTTGAATCATCCGCGGTTAAATAGTTGATATGGAAAAATCCTTGATCTTTCGGGATGCTACACTTAGCTATCTCGATATGGGTAGCGGAAAAACAGTGATGCTGCTTCATGGTTTCGGCGAAACCGGCGAAGTATGGAAGTTTCAGGCAGCACATCTTCAATCTACTTTCAGGGTGATTGTTCCTGATCTTCCCGGTTCGGGCAAATCCGGTTTTATTGATATGGAACCGCCTTCGCTGGATTTGTATGCAGATGCGGTGGTGAAAATCCTGAACGCGGAACAGATTTCTGAAGTGATCCTCATTGGCCATAGTATGGG
>JAEWDG010000116.1 GCA_023390215.1 Bacteroidota bacterium
GAAGGAGTTGATCACTTCATAGGGAAACCGTTTAATCGCGAAGTGATTTACCAAACAGTTGAACAGTTGCTGAATTAGCGTAGAATTATCTCCCCACTAATCCCCATACTTTCTAATCGCCGGTTAACCTCACCTTTCTCCATCTTTTAAATTAATGGCAGAGTTTTTTCTGTAAAGCTTGTCAAAACTTTACCATGGGCAACATCCTTTACATTATTGCAGTGATTTTAGTTATCGCCTGGCTGATCGGATTTTTAGGATTTCATGCAGGCGGGCTTATCCATATACTTCTCGTGGTGGCGGTTATTGCCGTTCTGCTCCGGATTATCAGGGGATGATAATATAAGGCTCAATGATAGCAGCTTCCATGAATAGTGAATGCTTTGTTTTCTGGCCTGTGGGTTGCCTTTGAACAAGTGCATGCCGACTGACAATTTCAAAAAACTTCCATTTTACATTCAGTTCACTATCAAACTGGCAATGCTATTGTTGATTTGTGTATTGATTGTATTTGGACATAACATTCTTGTTCCTGTAGTTTTTTCCATTTTACTTTCTATCCTTTTATTGCCATTAGCAAACTTTTTGGAAAGGAAGCTGAGGTTTCACCGGACCCTGGCCAATTTTCTTTCCGTATTGTCTGCTATGGCTGTGATCGCCACACTGATCTATTTTTTTTCTGTACAGCTTACCAGCTTTCTGAACGATATTCCCTCGATAAGGCAACATCTCCAGCTTCATTACCTCACGTTTCAAAATTGGCTGGAACATACTTTTAACTTATCTACGTCAGAACAGAATGTGGTTATTTCAACAGCTACGAGCACGGTAAAAGATACCGGCTCCGCTGTACTTGGAGAAACATTTTTCACGCTGACTCAGAGCCTGATCTATGTGATCATGGTTGCGATCTATAGTTTTCTTATTCTTTTTTACAGGCACCTCATCCGGAATTTTTTATTCCAGGTTTTTAATGAATCGTATAAAACCGATGTGGAGGAAGTGTTGACAGGATCGAAAGTTATTGTTCAGAAATACATGACAGGGTTGATGATCGAGATGGCAATTGTAGCAATACTGAATTCGGTTACCCTTATGATTATCGGCGTAAAGTATGCCATCTTCCTCGGTGTGTTCTCTGCGGTGCTCAATATCATCCCCTATATTGGAATCATCATGGGGATACTGATAACCTCGCTTGTTACACTCACCACTTCAACCCATTTAAGCGATATTGTCTGGATAATTGTATGTTTTGAGATCATCCATTTTATAGATTCCAATATACTGATGCCGAGGATCGTGGGATCGAAAATCAGAATTAATGCATTGGTAACAATAATAGGAGTAGTGATCGGAGGAACGTTGATCGGATTGCCAGGTATATTTCTGGCGCTCCCAACCATTGCTATTATGAAGATCATATTTGACCGTATCCCCGACCTGCGCGCCTGGGGTCAGTTAATGGGTGATGATGCTTACACAGAACCACGATCTAATATTATTGATCGCTTATCGGGGCTTCGATTCAGGAAAATGAAAAAAAAGGTCAGCCCGGAGTTAAAATCGTTTATCCAGGCTGAACAGGGCGCTTAGCTTCTTGATCTTCCAACAAGCCAGAGAATTAAACCGATAATTGCAACTACCACCAAAACGCCTACCCAAACTCCGGCTTTGAAAATACCACCTATCACTTCGCAACTGCTAAGTAAAGTTGAAGCGACAATGAAAAAGGTTAACAATTGAAATAGTTTCGTTGGTTTCATGCTGATGTATTTGATTTTATAAGTGATTTAATTCTTAAATGCAATTCAGTTACCAAATTAAATCTGCTGCCGGGGGCTAAAATTAAAGTGCTGTCAGCCCGGAATGCGTAGAAAATTGTACCCGTAAATGCCGGAAATCATAGAAATGAAGGAAGGGGTTGTTGTAGTTTTATACTTGATGTTGATCAGAGCCGTGATCTGCCGTTTGGCAGTGTTTTGGATAGACATATTACATTATTAATCAAAAACATAACAACATGAAACCTTCAAAAATTCTGACTGCGGTTCTGCTCGGCGCTGCGGCAGGAGCTGTGCTCGGTGTTTTGCTTGCACCTGACAGCGGTTCTGAAACCCGTAAGAAAATAAAAAAGAAAACCGGTGAATTTGGCGATATGGTGAAAAATAAGATCACTGAAATCGGCGAAACGATCACCGAAAAATATGATTCCATCCGAAGTGACGCAAAAACAGCGATGGATCAGAAAACCCGCGATCTGAAGGAAACAGTTTAAATCAGCCATGATGAAACAGGACGGAACAGCTCAGGCTGACACAATGGACCAGAAATATCAGGAAGAAAGAACATCCGCAAAGGATCATATCGAAGAACTTTTTGAAAAGGCAGGTGATTATGTCGAAACCAGGGTCAGGCTTTACAAACTGAAGGCAGTAGATAAAGTTAGCGATGTGGCTTCTACGGTCATATCAAAACTGATTGTGGCCGTTGCTGTAATATTTTTTGTTCTGATGTTAAATTTCGGTCTCGCTTTTTTAATAGGGGAGGCGCTGGGGAAAACCTTTTACGGGTTTTTTGTAATGGGCGGTTTTTATTTACTGATTTGGATCCTGTTTAGTACGATGCAGGAAAAATGGTTTAAAACACCTATTGTAAACAGTATCATTAAAAAGTTCTTCTGATCATGAAAGTAACGAACAAAGCAGAACTCGATGCTGCTATTCTGGCATTGGAGCAAAAACAGGTGGAACAAAAACTTGGTCTGTCCCGGCAATTCAAACAGGTTAAAGAAAGCCTCAGCCCCCTGAACCTTATTAAGGATTCTCTGCATAAGCTTACATCCGGTCCTGAGTTCGGCGATAATCTCATTAAAACCCTTACAGGACTTGGAGTAGGCGTATTGTCGAAGAAGTTATTTTTGGGCTCTTCACCAGGAATGATCAAAAAGTTGCTGGGTAGTATATTGGAGCTGGCGGCCACAAAAACAACCATTTCCAACGTTGATAAGATTAAGGCTTATGGTTCCGCTATCTACAAAAATCTTTTTAAACCGCATAAAAACGGCACGGCGCATCAACACGCCTGATAAATAGTTATGAAACAGCCGCAACCCGATCCGAAATCAAAGGACACCTCACTTCCCGGTAGAGAAGAAGAGGTGATTGTGAACGAACAGGAACAGGAAAAAATAATCAATACCGATGATCCTGCGATCAACAAAAACAGCGAAGAGAAAGAAACAGGATTTAAGGAAGGGTTGGAAAATAATGATCTCCGAAAGCTGGAACCGGAAGATTAGAAAAAATAAAGAGGTTGTCCCAAAAAACAGCCTCTTTTTATTTTAAGCAGATAATACTCAAGCGTTTTTTACTCCTATGCATTTCCTTTGATCTATATCTTCTTTGCTGTTTGCTTAACGCCATCGAAAATTGTCTTCCATACGAGATTAAAAAATGATTTTGTAGGAATTCTTTCGAAGCTCGCATCGGCCCGTCTCAATTTGCCATTGGACGGATTACTGTTTTTCATAAGCAGGTTCGCAAGTACACTCATTAATCCTTTTTTGCTGAGATCACCTTCCTCTTCTTTTTTGAGCATATCTATTTGCAGGTCCTTATATTTTAAAGTGGTCGGTCCCTTTGCCTGGAAATCATTTCCCTTGAGATCAAAATCCAGGTTTTGGATTTCTCCCGACCTAATAGAAGCCATGCCTAATGGTTCCACTATTTCATTCAGCGCCGGGGCATGAAAGGCACCGATATTACCTTTTACTTCAAATGCTCCGTTTTGGCTTGTAAGTGAAAGGATCCAGTTTGTGTGCAGGGGAGTTATTCCCATAAAGCTGCACCTTGCATCCAGCAATAGATTTTTATTAGAAGCCAGGAATTCCGGCATGTTGGTGAAGTTGGAAATCTTCGCATCAATATGCTCGAAACGTACCGTTCCAATCTGCCGCGATAGTGCTCCGCGTTCTTTGTAATGAACAGATCCGTTTTTTATAAACACAGCCGATACATAAATTGGGATATTCAGTTTCAACAACATTTGTTGCGGATATTTACCTACTTTACTTTCCGGGTTGGGTGCAACTGTACGATCATTAAAAATGGAAATATGAGGTTCTGCAACAAGTTTGGTTGCATATATCTCTCCTGACTCAATAAATCTTTTTGTCTGTAAACCTGCGATCGAGATATTTTTAAATTTCAAATCATACAGATCATGCTGTCGTTTTAATGTTTTTACATACTCCTGCTCTGATAGTTGAGGAATGAAGTTTACAAAGCCGATGCTTGCTTCTTCTTTGCCATTATCCACTAAAAAATCACCTATCGAAATTTTATAGAGTTTATTTCGGGTTAGGAAATCGAAACCATCGCCTTTAAGTTGCCAGTTACTTTGACCAATTAAATTTTTTATCTGAACACCGGTTTCGAGTTTTTGAATATTAGAGGCGGCGAACTCTACGTTATTTATGCTGATGGGGGGCGCGGAGAGATTTCTGCTATCGAATATTTCTATTTTGGTTTTTCCGATGTAAATGTTATTTATCTGCGCTTCATTAACTGCATTATTATCCAGCTCAATAACTTCATTTATGTCTGTTTTCCGGTCGGTCTCTTTTCTAACCAGTTTTACATAACCGGAGGATGTGACCAGCGAATCAGCTTTTATTTTTTGCTGCAGAATAAATGCATCTGTTGAAATGCCCGAAATTTTCAATCCGTTTACATTGATGATGGGTTTAGCACCCGTGTCTGACTGTGCAAAATTTTCAAGCTGAATATATCTTCCTGGCGCACTATAAGTAAATTCGGAGAAATTCAAAATGCCATCACCCGATCGTATTGTCGCCTGATTAATGTTCAGGTCAATATCTTTTATAAAATAGCTGATGATATTGCTATAGTTCTTTTCGCTGTCTACCGAAAAGTTCCTCAGGTGAATATTAATTCCTTTTAACAGCGTTCTTGCTTCTCCCTTGCCAT
>JAEWDG010000140.1 GCA_023390215.1 Bacteroidota bacterium
CGGTTCCAGTTACAATAGAACAGAGTTCTGTATCGAAGATCGTATCCGCGCAGTATGCATAAGATTTTGGCGGCGTAGCTGGCTGCGTAACTTCATCATTAGGAATGATCGTGCCTTTTTTGTTGCGGTAATCCTGTCCTTTCTGAAGTTGTTCATAAAAAGAGGATGGGATCTCGTAAGCGAGCGCTCTTTCCAGATCAAGCTTTCGGGGGTTTCTTTTTTCACGGAACAAAAACCCCCAGCAGTCTATCCGGTGTTTCACACGAAAAGAATGCACTTCCATTTTATTACCATCCAGAATTTTCTCATTACCGTTCAACGGATGAAAATGAACAGAATAGGATAATTCTGTATTCGCTGCCTCGAGTTGAATATCCAGAATTTGCTTCAGCATTGGAGGGCCATGCAAATGCAGATCCTGTGTGCGGCTCAGCAAGCTCATGCTTGTAAGCAAACCGATAAGCCCGAAATAATGATCTCCGTGTAAGTGTGAAATGAATATGTGGCTGATCTTACTTCGCCTGATTTTAAATTTCGACATCTGCAACTGTGTTCCCTCTCCACAATCAATAAGGTAAAAATCGTCAGGCGTTTGCAAAAGCTGTGCGGTTGGATTTCTTCCAAATGCGGGTATAGCTGAGTTATTTCCTAAAATGGTGAGGGCTAACAAGTTGAATGGCGTTGGTCTCCAAAGATAAGTTCATTATTCGTCACCCTGCTCCATGTCACTGAGTAGTTCTCTTTCCACTTCTTCCATTTGTACCATATCCCAGGCTTCGCTTTGTGTTGGTGTGATATTCATAATATCAATAAGATCTGCCGCTTCAAAGGTTTTCGTAACACTATTATTCATCGAACAGACCACAAATGAATGGCCCTTTTCATAGACATCTGCCTGCACCTGAGCTAAAATTTCTGCCATATCCGGATCTGTTTCTTCAATGCCGTTAAGATCCAGGATGATATTGAAAGGTGGTTTCGAACTCAAGCTTTCAGACAATTCACGGAATTCCGCTGCCATATTAGCAGCGAAAACGGGCTCGATCAACTCAATGACAGTGAATTTTTCTTTGGTACTCAATTTGACCTTCATGTTTAAACAACGGAGTTTGATCCATGTAAAATAAGGCAGAATTTAAGATGACCGGGCCTTCTATAAAAAAAATACTTTTCAGGTTTAACTTTTGTTTTATTAAAAGCCGGTTTTCTTTCGATCCTTACAAACAGAACAGCTTAATTTTCAACAAATGAACATTTGAAAATCAGGCACAACGAAACGAGTCAAATATTCGTTATTATTGTATCAATTAATTAAAAACAGCGAGAATGGACAACAATTTCTCCATCCAGGTCAAAGAGATCATTTCCTACAGCAGGGAAGAAGCGCTCCGGTTGGGTAACGATTTTATAGGGACCGAGCACCTGGTGTTGGGTCTGATTCGCGACGGTGAAAATACCGCAGTTAAAATTTTGAAATCTTTGAACGTTGATTTATATGAACTCCGCAAGGAAATAGAAATCGCCGTTAAGGATAAAACAGGAAAAAATATCGCGAACATCAATAGCCTACCGCTTACCAAACAGGCAGAAAAAGTAATACGGATTACAGTACTGGAAGCTAAAGCGCTTAAATCGGCCACGGTTGAAAGTGAACACCTGATGTTGTCGATCCTGAAAAATAAGGAAAACATCGCCACTCAGATCCTCAACCAGTTTGACGTCGATTATGATGTGTTCAAGAATGAACTTGGCTTTGTAACCTCTAATCCTCCGCAGGCAGAATATAACGAAGAAGATGATTTTGATGAAGAGCGCAAACAATATGGCGGCCAGTCGAGATCACAAAAGCCAGGGGCGGCGGGTGCGGCCAAAACAAAAACGCCTGTACTCGATAATTTCGGAAGAGACATTACCCGCCTGGCGGAAAATGGAAGTCTTGACCCGATTGTAGGACGTGAGAACGAAATCGAACGTGTATCTCAAATCCTGTCTCGTCGTAAGAAAAACAACCCTATACTCATCGGCGAGCCCGGTGTTGGTAAAACCGCAATCGTTGAAGGTCTTGCACTGCGCATCGTTCAGAGGAAAGTTTCCCGTGTATTATTCGATAAAAGAGTAGTTAGTCTGGATCTGGCAGCTCTTGTTGCCGGAACCAAGTACCGCGGACAGTTCGAAGAGCGCATGAAAGCCATCATGAATGAACTTGAAAAGAACCGCGACGTGATTCTTTTTATTGATGAGATCCATACTATTGTTGGTGCCGGCGGCGCGAGTGGTTCACTCGATGCTTCAAATATTTTCAAACCCGCGCTGGCAAGGGGAGAACTGCAGTGTATTGGTGCATCTACCCTGGATGAATATAGAATGCATATTGAAAAAGATGGCGCTTTGGACAGACGCTTCCAAAAGATCATTATTGAACAACCTTCCGTGGAAGAAGCCATCGAAATACTTAACAATATCAAAGGCAAATACGAAGATTACCATAACGTAACCTTTAGCCGTGAAGCGATCGAAGCCTGTGTCAAGCTGAGTGATCGTTACATGACAGATCGCCTGCTTCCGGATAAAGCCATCGATGTGCTTGATGAAGTGGGCGCAAGGAAACATATTAAGAATATTAATGTACCTCCTGCGATCATTGAACTGGAAAAGAAGATAGAAGATATCAAGCAGGAAAAAAACAAGGTTGTAAAAAGCCAGAAGTTTGAAGAGGCTGCTTCATTGCGCGATACAGAAAAACGCCTGCAGGAAGAACTGGAAAAAGCGAAGAATGACTGGGAAGAAGAAAGCAAGAATAAAAGATATCCGATAGAAGAGGAAGATATCGCAGAAGTGGTATGTATGATGACCGGGATTCCGGTACAACGTATGGTGCAGGCGGAAACGGAAAAACTGCGTCGAATGGGCGAAGAACTCAAAGGTGCGGTTGTAGGTCAGCAGGAAGCGATCACCAAAGTAGTAAAAGCCATACAGCGTAACAGGGTAGGGTTGAAAGATCCCAAGAAGCCCATAGGAACCTTCATCTTCCTCGGACCTACAGGGGTTGGTAAAACCGAACTGGCGCGTTCACTGGCGAAATATATGTTTGATAGTGAAGACGCATTGATCCGTATCGATATGAGTGAATACATGGAAAAATTCACAGTTAGCCGGCTGATCGGTGCGCCTCCCGGATATGTTGGATATGAAGAAGGTGGACAGCTTACTGAACGTGTAAGGAGGAAGCCTTATAGCGTTATTCTGCTGGATGAAATCGAAAAAGCACATCCGGATATCTACAACATACTCCTTCAGGTGCTCGATGACGGACAGTTAACCGATGGTTTGGGACGTAAAGTGGATTTTAAGAACACGCTTATCATCATGACTTCGAATATCGGAGCGCGGCAGTTGAAAGATTTTGGAGACGGTGTTGGTTTTGCTACTGCGAGCAGGATGGAAAAAGTGGATGAGAATAATAAAGCTGTAATCGAAAAAGCGCTTAAACGTACGTTCAGCCCCGAATTCCTGAACCGTATCGATGATGTGATCATGTTCAATTCGCTTACGAAAGAAAACATTTTTGAAATCATTGATATCCTGATGAAAGGGGTGATGAAACGTTTGAACACCCTCGGTTTCACCCTCGAGTTGTCTGAAGAAGCTAAAACCTTTATCGCCGAGAAAGGATATGACAGCCAGTTTGGTGCAAGACCTTTGCACCGGGCTATTCAGAAATACCTGGAAGATCCGCTGGCAGAAGAGATCCTTAATGCTAACATCAAAGCAGGAGATAACGTTGAGGCACAACTGGATAAGGAAAAGGGCGCTATCAAATTCGTAATGAAACAGGAGCCAAAAAAAAGAGAAAAAAAATCTGAAGCCTGATAATTAACCCCGACAAAAAGTCGGGGTTATTTTTTACAAACTATTTTGTGGTAGCCTTTTTTTGAAGGAATTTTGTGTGATGCAGAAGAAAATAATCATCACAATTGATGGATGGTCGAGCTGCGGCAAAAGTACTTTGGCGAAACAACTTGCCCGTGCATTGGGCTATGTATATATCGACAGTGGTGCAATGTACCGCGCGATCACGCTTTATTTTCTCCGGAATCATATTGACTGGACCGATGAAAAAGAGGTTGTGGGCGCACTTAAAAATATCAACCTGAGTTTTGAATACAATGAGCATTCACATCAATCAGAAATACACCTGAATGATGAAAACGTGGAATATGTGATCAGGGATATGGTTGTTGCAGAGAAAGTGAGTGACATCGCAGCGATCAAAGCCGTGCGCGAGTTTGCTGTTCATCAGCAACAAATGATGGGAAAGAAGAAAGGCATTGTGATGGATGGACGCGATATTGGTACTACCGTATTTCCAAATGCAGCACTGAAAATATTTATGACGGCTGATATTGCTATTCGCGTGGAGAGAAGATTTAAAGAGATGTATGAGAAAAATCCAAACGTAAGCCTGGAAGAAGTTAAGACCAATCTGGAAATGAGAGATTATATAGATTCCAACAGAGAAGTGAGCCCGTTGCGCAAAGCAGAAGATGCGGTGCTCCTCGACAACAGTAACCTCACCATGCAACAACAATTAGATATCGCGTTGAATCTTTTCAAAGAAAGAACGGCCCCCGTTACCGCTTGATTATTTTCTGATTATTGTTTTGTAAGCTGAATCAGGACTTCATCAAGTTTGCCTGATAGTTGCTTCTGTTCCGCCAGTTTTCTGATAACTTCTTCAACAATCGCATCAGGACAGCTCGCACCGCTGGTTAGGAGGATAGAGACCTCACCCTGAGCAGGAAGGAAATTATCCGTTCTGAGTTCCTGTTTAGTATGGAAATCATAATGGATTACGCAGTTATCCGGCAGGATTTTATCGGCGTTATTGATAAAATATGTAGGCAGTTGTTCTTCACATAACTCCACAAGGTGAGAGGTGTTGCTGCTGTTGTATCCACCCACAACAATGGCCAGGTCAGCATGTTGTTGAAGTAAGCCGCTAACTGCTGTTTGGTTATCGTTCGTGGCATAGCAAAGCGTATCACGGGTCTCAGCGAAACGTTCTTCAACGTTTTCGGGGTTTAGGTGATAATGTCTGATCATTACTTCTTTCAGGAAGTCGGCAATGGCCTGGGTATCGCTGGCGAGCATCGTGGTTTGATTTACCACGCCAATCCGTTCAAAATGAACCCCCGGATCAAATCCTTCTGAGAACCGTCCCTGAAATTCCAAATAGAACGCATCAGTCGTTTTCTTTTTTTCAAGATAGGCCGACAGCCGGATCGCCTCACTCATATCGTTAATAACTACCGTTGGTGTGTTGGCAGCGGCATGAGAAAAAGTTGCCCTTGTTTCTTCGTGCGAAGGTTTACCGTGTACAATAACAGTATAATTTTTTTGAGCGATCTGCTCACTCCGGTTCCAGACTTTTTCAACGAAGGGGCAGGTAGTATCATATTTCTCGACAGGTATTCCGATCTCTCTGAGTTTTTGTTCAATTGAAAGTGTTGTACCAAATGCAGGGATCAACACAATATCCTGATCTGTCAGCGATTCAAATGGTATGATCTGATTTCCGGAAGTGTCCTGAAGAAATTTGACCCCTCTCGAAATTAGATCCTGGTTCACTTTGGGATTATGGATCATCTCGCTCAATAAAAAAATCCTTTTCCCGGGATTCTCATCTATTGTTTTGAAAGCAATTTCAATCGCGTTTTCAACGCC
Organism: Bacteroidota bacterium; assembly: GCA_023390215.1. Taxonomy (GTDB): domain Bacteria; phylum Bacteroidota; class Bacteroidia; order Chitinophagales; family Chitinophagaceae; genus Ferruginibacter. The sequence continues at coordinate 5,725 of JAEWDG010000140.1, forward strand.
ATAACAGAAACCAAAATGCCTGGCGAGATAGATCTTCATTCCACCAAGATCCAGCAAGGTGGGGCTGAAATCTTTTTTCATCTTGTCCTGGGCTTTACGAAGCTTTTTTATGGCAGCAATCAGTGGACTTCTGTACGTGAAAGGTATGGTGAACTGCTTCATCGGCGCAAAGTTACGATCATTTAGAGGCTAACGACATTATAGTTAATCCTCAACAAATAAAAAAGGCAGCGAAATGCTGCCTTAAAAAAATATTAATTCATTTTCAATTATTCACCCAGGCTTATCGGATATTCATAGATCGCGTCATAGCCGGGATAAAAGCCACTGAGATTGATAGATTTTTTGGCATCGATCGCTGCCCTCAGGTCGTCCACGGTTTTCACCTCTCTGTCGTCCACCTTCAATATCACAAAACCATCCTTCATACGGGTTTGATCATTAATAGCCCCTGCTTTGATCTTTTTTACAAATACACCGCCGCTGATTCCCAAATCTTTTGATTTCCTAGGATCCAGCGTAACGAAGTCGGCTCCCAATAAGTCTATAAGCGCATCTTTTTTCACGATGTCGTATGTGCCTGCCTTATTTTTCAGTGCAACTGTAACCGTTTGCTGGTTACCGCCGCGGGTAAAACTCACCGTGATTTTGTCGCCTGGTTTATAACGGCTTACCTGTTCCTGGAGTTCACTTCCATTGGCAACTGCAACATTATTGATCTTGTCAATTCTGTCACCCACCTGGATTCCTGCACTGTAAGCACCACCATCTTTTGGAACTTCAGTAACATAGATACCATCGAAAGCGTCCGTAGGAACTTTATATCTGGCTTTTGCCTCTTCTGTCATATCTCCCGCATTACTGAATGCGATACCAACATAGCCCCTCTGTACAGTGCCAAACTTCACAATATCATCTACGACTTTCTTGACAATATTTACCGGGATTGCATAAGAATAACCGGAATAATAACCTGTAGGAGAAGCTATGGCTGAGTTAACGCCAATCAGTTTTCCTTCGGTATTTATCAAAGCCCCGCCACTGTTTCCCATATTAACTGCAGCATCTGTCTGGATAAAAGATTCAACTCCACCATTAGCATTTCCGGTCCTGTCTTTATTTAAACCCAGGCTGCGCGCTTTCGCACTCACGATACCAGCAGTAACTGTAGTTTCGAGGTTGAGCGGATAGCCGATGGCAAGTACCCACTGTCCGATTTTTACGTCATCACTGTTACCGTAGATCAGGTAGGGCAATCCTTTTTCTTCGATCTTAATCACCGCAAGATCATACGCAGGATCCGTTCCGACCACTTTAGCTTTATACGTATGTTTATTGCTCAGCGTAACGGTTACTTCATCCGCATCTTGTACCACGTGATTATTCGTAACAATATACCCATCATCACTAATGATCACACCGGATCCTGAAGCTCTCTGTTCAGGAATAATGCTTCGGCCTCCACCAAATAATTGATCGAACATATCATCTCCTAATAAATCACTAAATGGATTCTGGCGGCGCGGTAAATTATTATTCACCTGCCGCGCGTTAGTTTTGGTTTTAATATGCACCACCGTAGGAATGGCGGCCTGAGATGCCTGGGTAAAATCGATGGCATTTCCCGGAGGTAAATTTTCACCCAAACCGGTAAACCTGTAATTTGAAGGAACCACTCCATTCACCTGGCCGGCATAACTATTACTTTCTTTGGCCCATTTACCATAGCCCCAGATAACCGCAAGAGTGGTAACGGTACTGGCTAAAACGGTAACGAAAATCTGTTTGAATTTCATGATTAGATGTTTTCTTTTTAATCAGCACAAGGGGTTCAATTCTTATGCCTTCGAATACAAATTAACGTCAGACTGACAAATTGTTTTTATGCGACTGTCATGTTTAACATACAATTAGGAAGACCTTCGTAGATGGCTAAATTGACAGCAGAAATTCCATTGTGTCAACGCCATCTGCATAATCAAACAAACCCGGAGTCTGTAATGTTCCCTGCACAGCATTTCCGGGGCCGGCAACACATTGTAATTCATCAACAGATTCTTTTGGAACGGTTTCTCCAGGTTTATAAAAGCTGTAATGCAAAACGGAAATCGGTGAATGAGCTGATGAACTTTCAATAAGCAAGGTAGTTCCATTAGTCATGTAAGGTTGCCTGTTCAGCAAAATAATAGAAAGCTGATAATCGAAATTATTTTTGTATCGCTGGCTTTCGTTGAAATATGCATATTTTTCAAAGGCTTGCAACAACTTGCTGAAATCGTACCCTTCCGGCACATAGATCTTCGTAATATTTCTGCATCCCAGTCCATAATACAGGTGTACGTCATCGGCAAGCGCCTCCAGGTCTTCAGCTTTCTCTTCGCCTGAGAGTACTGCAACTGAGGTCCGGTTTTTTCTGATGATATGGGGATATTTTGCGAAATATTGCTCAAAATACCGGGAACTGTTGTTGCTGCCTGTTGCTATATACGCATCGCAGCCTTTAAGCTGATCTGCTATCGTGATCCATTCCTTAGTCGCAGGAAAAGTGACCTGCAAAAACCGTAAGATCTCTTTAAATAAAATTTCATCTTTTGAGGAAAGTTTTATTTTCTGCCGGTGACCGGCTATAAAGACACAGAGAAAATCGTGAAACCCTACGAGCGGTATATTACCTGCCATAACAAGTCCTACGGTTTTCGGGTGAATATTGTCATCCAGGTGATAAAAATCTATCCATTCCCTCAATTTACCGGGTTGAAGAAACTGTTCCACAATATTTGTGCATGCGTGGTCAATGAACGCTTCTGTAAACCAGGGATTAACTGCAGCAGCTTTCTGTTTTGCCGCCATCCAGGAAGCATCGTTGCCTTTCAAAAATGCACCCAGACGAATCATAATTTCAACACGGTCTTGTAACTTCATACCTACTTATTATCTTGCAGCAAAATTAGACTTAGATGGCGATTAAGATAACAGACGAATGTATCAATTGTGGGGCATGTGAGCCTGAATGTCCGAACAACGCAATTTATGAAGGTGGTGTAGAATGGGCGATTGCAGATGGAACCAGCATCAGAGGCAGTTATACGCTTATGGATGGAACGGTTATTGATGCGGATGCAAGGAACAAACCTCTGGCTGAAGACACCTATTATATTGTTCCGAATAAGTGTACCGAATGCCAGGGTTTTCATGAAGAGCCACAATGTGCGGCGGTATGTCCGGTAGATTGTTGCGTTCCGGATGAGGACTACCGTGAAACGGTAGAAGAATTAATGGAAAAAAAGAGCAGACTTCACGTCTAGCTTGTCCGCGGTTGAAAAACCGATATATGCAGGTGATATTTCCTGTAAATCAGGGCGAAGGTATTTATGAATACTTTCGCCTTTTTGTTTTCAAAATCTGTACATTAATTGAGTATCTTGCCCGCGTGAAATTCGATCTCAAAATTTCATTTTTCAGCGTTATCATAATTTTTATTTTGTCCTGCAAGCAGAAACAGGAAAAAATGGTTGTACCTGATAAATCAGTTTTATTAGAGTCCGACCGCGCGTTTTCCAAATTTAGTTACGAGAAGGGAATGAAAGCCGCGTTTCTGGAATACCTGGATAGTAATGGAATCCTGTTGCGTCCGGATCATATGCCGATTATTGGGGCGGATGCTGTTGATTATCTTATTCAGCAGGATGATTCACAATTTTCCCTGACCTGGCAGCCACAAGGCGCAACCATCGCCCAATCCGGCGAACTGGGATTTACTTATGGCGTGTATGCGCTTACGCCTTCTGTGAAAGACACCGTGATTTATGGAACATATACAACCATCTGGAAAAAACAATCTGATGGTAAATGGAAATGTTTACTGGATTCCGGTAATCCCGGTATCGGTGAAAAAGCAGACTGAAACCGTTTTACAATATGAGAAAAACTATTGCCCTGATCACGGGAGGCTACTCCGGCGAAGCTGTAATTTCTTATAACAGCGCAAAATCTATTCGTAAAAATATTGATGAGTCCAGATGGGATTGTTATGTGATAGATATCCGTAAAGACGGTTGGTTTTTGATGGATTCCGACCCTCTTATTCCCGTAGACAAAAATGATTTCTCCATCCAGGTTAATGGAAGCAAAATTAAATTTGATGCCGCACTTATCGGTCTGCATGGTACACCCGGAGAAGATGGAAAACTGCAGGGCTATTTCGATTGTATCGGTTTACCTTACACTTCATGCAGCGCGGCAACTTCAGCCTTAACTTTCAATAAGCGTTATACCGTTGCGGTGGCAGCATTTGCAGGCTTGCATGTAGCAAAGTCTTTGCACCTGTTTGCAGGTAACAGGTATACTGAAGAGGATATACTATCAAAGTTGTCTATGCCCGTTTTTGTGAAGCCTAATAACGGCGGAAGTAGTTTGGGGATGAGTAAGGTAAATACCGCTGATCAGCTAATACCCTCTTTGGAAAAAGCTTTCAAAGAAGATGAACAGGTGCTTGTTGAGGAGTTTATCGAAGGAAGGGAATTCACGATCGGTGTATTGAAATCTAAATCTGAGATCATTTGTCTTCCCATAACGGAAATTATTTCCAAAAACGAATTTTTTGATTTTGAGGCAAAATACCAGGGGGCAAGTGAAGAAGTGACACCTGCAAAAGTAGATGAACAGATAGCGACTGAGATAAGGAAGGCGGCCAGTCTTGCTTATGAAGTTTTTAATTGTCACGGAATCGTGCGCATGGATTTTATCTTCGAAAATAAATCTCAAAAGCCATTTTTACTGGAGATCAATACGGTGCCGGGCCAGAGTGAAGCCAGTATTGTACCGCAACAGGTGAAGGCCATGGGCTGGACCTTACAGGAATTTTATTCCAGGCTTATTGAATCCTGTTTCGAATAGTTTAGGAAATCCTTTATTTTTAAATCAAATCAATCCCATTGTTTAAGTTCATCACACATCGTCCTTTTTGGGTCAATCTGCTTGCAGCAATAGCACTTACCCTTCTTATTATTTTTGGTGTGTTACAGATGCTGGGGGTAATTACAAAACATGGCGAATATCTTACTGTTCCGGGCGTAGTGGGCAAATCAACTGATGAAGCTGTAAAATTTCTTGAGGGAAAAGGATTTGATGTGGTCATTCAGGATTCAGTTTATGTTGATACCGTTACCAAAGGCGTGGTATTGAAACAATTGCCTGAACCCAACAGCACAGTGAAAGTGAACCGAACGGTTTTTCTTACGGTGAACCGCAAAACCCTCCCTCTTGTTGAAATGCCGGATCTTATAGGTAAAACTTTAGGCTATTCTATGATCCTGCTGGAAAGAAACCATTTTAAACTCGGGGATACAGTAAGCAAACTTGATTTCGCAAAAGGGACTATACTGGAGCAAAAGTTTAACGGGCAAACTGTTGAAGCCGGATCTAAAATTCCATGGGGGAGCAGGATCGATCTTGTAATCGCGGCAGGTCTTTCAGAAACAAGATTCCCTGTGCCGGACCTTGTAAATTTGACATTGGCAGAAGCGAGACCTTTGCTGGATTCAAATCAGATCATACTCGGCGCTTTGATCACAGATCCGGATGTAAAGGACACCTCCGCTGCTTTCATCTGGAAGCAGGATCCGCCACGACTGAATTTTAATAAAGAATTGAACTTTATGAAATCGGGCCAGTTTATCGACTTATACCTGTCCAGGGAAAGAAAAATTGATTCATTACAAACCAATAATTGATATGAAAACGATCACTTGCTCAGAACTAAAATCCAGGATGGATAATCAGGAGGAACTTAATCTTCTTGACGTCAGAGAACCGGATGAACATGCCGCTTTTAATGCCGGAGGAAAATTGCTGCCGTTAGGTCAAATACTTGCTACGCAGGTCGAGGATATTGAAGATTGGAAAAATAAGGAAGTGATCTGCTACTGCCGTAGCGGCAAAAGAAGTCTTCAGGCTTCCATGATGCTTGAAACCCTCGGTTTTACGAATGTTAAAAACCTTGAAGGGGGAATGATGGCCTGGGCGGAACTTCAGGGAAAGACCCTATAAACTGATGTTTACTCCTCCCATGATATTGATGGGGGCCATCGGAAAATAATAATTTTCTGTTGCAAGACTTCCACCATAGTAGTAGCTGTAAGTATAACCATTAGGCTCGTATGTTTTAGAGAATATATTATTTATATGCAGGAAGAGCTCCATCTTTTTCACATGCTTTAACTCCAGATTATAAATTAGTTTCAGGTTTTGTACATAATAAGGATCAAGGCTCCTTTCTTTTAATCCTGTATTATCAAGAAATTGCCGGTCAACGAATTTGCCTGCGAGTACAACTTCCAGATGCTTAATTGGAAAGAGCTGAATATTCAGATTTCCTGTTGATGCCGGTGAAAAAGCGATCGGGCTATTTTTATAGTTTTTGACCTTCTGGCCGCCATTATCATAATCGTCGATATATTCAGTAAACTCCTTCACTTCATTTTTACTCACGCAGATATTTCCGTTTATCACAAGCCATGCTGAAGCCTGCCATTTGAACTGTGTTTCCAGCCCAAGGCGAAAGCTACTGGGTGTATTCGTTCTCGTGTAGGCGCCAACGTCATTGATCTTCCCCGTCAATATTAACTGGTTCTTGTATTTCATGTAATAGATATTCGCGCCAACAGAAACCTTTTTTTTATTATCATATTCGAATCCTGTTTCAAAATCATTTAATTTTTCAGGACTGGGTGCTTCATATCCTGCGGATTCAAAATCGTCTCTGTTTGGTTCTTTTGCCGACCGTCCATAAGACAGGTAGGCCGTGATGTTGTTCTTCTTAAAAGTGACCCCGGCCCTGGGGTTGAAAAAATTATAAGTGTTTCTTGTTGTGAGTGTTGGATTATCCCGGAATCCATTGATTTTATAATCTACGCGTCGTGTTTGCAGATCTATGTAGCTATACCAATGCGCTGCGATCTTCTCTGTCCACTTTGCAAAAACGCTGTAGTCGTTTTTATACGCAGTAAGAAAGTACCATTGGTAATCTTTTGGAATAGCGGGTTGGAAAACGGCGGAAATAATACGGCCGTAATGATTGCCATCGTAACCCGTCCAGGATCCTCCTGCTGTGATCTCAGTGTTATTCATTTTGTATTCCGCTGAAAGAACCGACCCATAAAAGTAATTGTCGAGCCATAGTCTCCGAATCAGATCAGTGCTGCTAATAGTTTCTCCGCCATTCTGGAAGTCAGGCAGACCGTATCCTGATAGCGATTGATCTGCTTTGTATTGTTCATAGTAGCCTTTGCCTCTCGTAAGAAATACAGCAACACTGGATCTTATCCTGGGATTGAATTTATGATTGAAGAATACCTGGTAATGAGATTGCAGGTAATTATCGGTTTCATTAGCATACGGATCGCCGGGCTTTTCTGTTCCCGCAGAGTTATAGGTTCTGTTCGTGTCAAGCGTTGCTTTATTAACACCATTCCATGATTGATACGTTTTTTCTTTACCTGTTATATAGTTGAACCTGACAGAATTGTTTTTACTGAAATAAGCGGCGCTGAGAAAACCAGACTGTAATCTGCTCGCGGCCCTGTCGATATATCCATCACTTCTTACAAAACTCATCCGCCCATCGAAACTGAAATGTTTGTTTATTAAACCGCTGTTCAGCGCCAACGTATTTTTGAAACTTTGGTAAGAGCCAAAGCTGCTGTTCAGGTTCAAAGCGGATTTGGTTTTGAGCTCATTGGTTGTGAGATTAACGGTTGCACCAAAAGCTCCTGAACCGTTGGTGCTGCTCCCTACACCCCGCTGAATCTGGATACTGCCTGCAGAGGCTGCGATATCGGGAACATCTACAAAAAAACTTCCCTGGCTCTCTGCATCATTGTAAGGTATTCCGTTGATGGTAACATTAATTCTGCTCGCATCTGCACCACGTATTCTCAGTCCCGTGTATCCTATACCGTTACCCGCATCGGAATTCGCAACCACTCCCGGTGTTTGATCCAGAATAAAAGGGAGGTCTGGTCCGTAATTCGCTCTGGCTATTTCTTCGGCGCTCAGTGTGGTTTTGGTTACCGGGGTAACTTCAGTGGCACGTGTGGCGGTTATCTCAACGGGCGTTAAAACTGTTGTATCTGTCAAAAGGGATTTTTGTGCAAATGCAACAGATGGGCATACAGCAATCAGCACGACTATTAAGTTTTTCATCTCATAAAGTTTGTGCAGAAGCCGGAGCCAGACGGTGGCTATGATCCTCCCTTCGCAGGCATTATCCTGAGCAGGTTTTCGGGTATGATCTCAGCCTTCTTTCGAAAGCACCCCGGTTTTCTGAATTAAAATAAGAACAACACAAAATTAGGGGATATTGAAGTCGCACAGTAAGGAAAATTGTTGACGGCAAATAATCAAACAAGAGTCCTTCTGATTATTTTTTCCCGAAGGCCCAGATCAGGAATGCCGGCAAATTTTTTTTCCACGAACTATAGTCATGCGTACCGGAAGGAGACTCAACGAGAACAATGTCGTTATTTGAAATAAATTTTTTTTGTTCCAATGCTGCGATCAGATCACGTGTGTCGTCCACTACATCGATTACCCCATCTTTATCCCGATCTGCTTTTTCCTCTTCGTCGCCTGCATAAAACCAATATTTCAGTTTGGGTCTTTTCCTGGAGGAACGAACCTTCGCCAGCATTATTCTGTTCTCGTCATCATTATAAGTTGAATCCGTTATGTCTTTGTTTCTCCACCAGAATGAACCGGAAAATATTCCCACCTTGTCTATTCGGTCTGCATGGTCCCAGGCTATATCAAAAGCGGAAAGTCCGCCCTGCGAGCAGCCGGCAATCGCGATATCTTTGAAACTTCTTATTCCGGTTTTTTTCTTGATGAAGCTGTATAGTTCATCATTTACAAACTGCGCATATTTACCGGCCTTATCGCCCCGATGCTGAAAATCGGGTTGATCACTTACACCATATTCTCTCGTCCGGTCTTCTGCCTGAATCCCCACAACGATCAGCGGTTCCAGCCTGTTTGCTTTCCACAAACTATCCATAATGTTAAAAATGCCGAATGCCTGCAGATCCTGCCCGTCATTCAGGAGCAACAGGTTAACCCCGGCTTTATCGTTCGGAACAGGGGTACGAACGATTGATACGTGCACCTTTCTTTGCAAATGCCGGGAATAAACCTCGTCATTTTTTTCTTTTATTTTCTGACCACAAGCTGTAAAAAGAATAGAATATAATACCGGCGCCAGGAACTTTTTCATAGATCTAAAATATAAAATTTGGCCTCTTTAACGCGCTGTCCTATATTTGCAGTGCGAAGTAGAGCAGCGGTAGCTCGTCGGGCTCATAACCCGAAGGTCAGAAGTTCGATCCTTCTCTTCGCAACTACGAGCAGGCTTTGCCTGCTTTTTTTGTATTCGCTCATCAAAGGACAACTTTATATTCCCTTTGCTCCCAAATAAGGTAGCTTTGCGGCCATTCCATGAAAGCAGGATTCGTTAGTATATTCGGCAGACCCAATGCCGGGAAAAGCACGTTGCTGAACGCCATAATGGGCGAAAAGCTGGCCATTGTTTCCCATAAGGTGCAAACTACCCGTCACCGCATCAAGGCCATCCTCACCGAAGATGATTATCAGATCGTTTTTTCAGACACACCGGGAATCATTGATCCGAAATACAGACTTCACCAGAAAATGATGCAGGCGGTGAAATCCGGTCTTGAGGATGCAGATGTAGCTTTGCTGGTTACCGATGCAAGTAAAAATATTGTAGAAGATCTCGACTTATTCGATACCCTGCATTTGAAGGCTCCGGCCGTTTTATTGTTGAATAAAACCGATCTGATCAAAGACGAAGAATTAAAACAGAAGATCTCCCTCGCGGAAGCCAGGCCTTATATCAGGAAGGTAATGTCTATATCTGCTTTGAAAAAGCAGGGCATCAAGGAAGTTCTGGATGCGGTACTACCGTTTATTCCTGAAGGGGAAAAATTTTACGAAGGCGATGATCTTAGCGATCTGCCCATGAAATTTTTTGTTTCAGAGATCATCAGGGAAAAAGTGTTTGAATTATACCACGAAGAACTGCCTTATCAAACCACCGTTCTTGTACAGTCGTTCAAAGAGAAGCAAACACTGGTAAAGATCATGGCCGATATAATTGTGCAGCGAGAAACACAAAAAGCAATCATCCTGGGGCAGGGAGGAAAGATGATCCGTGAATTGGGAACACTGGCAAGGAAAGAAATAGAAAGCTTTATTGGCCAGAAAGTATTTTTGGAATTGTTCGTAAAAGTCCGTCCCAAATGGCGCGACACAGAACTGTATTTAAAAGAATACGGATATTAATAATAAACAATGAGTTTCACAGTAGCCATAACAGGCAGACCTAATGTTGGAAAGAGTACTTTTTTTAATCGCCTGCTGGAGCAAAGAAAAGCCATAGTAGATGACATCAGTGGTGTTACCCGCGATCGTCAGTATGGCGTTGCGGAATGGGCCGGTAAAACTTTCAATGTGATCGATACCGGTGGTTTTGTTGCGGGCGGTGAAGATGTGTTTGAGAAAGAGATTCGCGACCAGGTGCATATCGCGATCGACGAAGCAAATGCCATCGTTTTTATGACGGATGCTGCCACAGGTATAACCAACCTTGATGAAGCGATGGCAGAAATGCTGCGCAAATCTCCGAAGCCGGTTTTCCTTGTTGTAAATAAAGTTGACAATCATGGAAGGCTGATGGAAGCTACGGAATTCTATAGCCTTGGCTTTGAAAATATCTTTTTTCTTTCTTCGATCAGCGGTAGCGGAACAGGCGAACTACTTGACGCTATTGTTGAACTTATACCTGATGAACAACCAGAGCAAACAGAAGGAACCTCATTGCCAAAATTTGCGATAATTGGTCAGCCCAATGTAGGCAAATCATCCTTGTTGAATGCATTGATAGGAAAGGAGAGAACAATCGTAAGCGATATAGCGGGAACAACCCGCGATACTATCCATACACACTATAACCTTTTCAATAAAGAATTCATGCTGATTGATACAGCCGGAATACGGAGAAAAGCAAAGGTGCATGAAGACCTCGAATTTTATTCTGTGATCAGGGCGATCAAGGCAATGGATGAAGCGGATGTTTGTTTATTATTGCTTGATGCCGGTAAGGGAATCACGGCGCAGGACCTGGCGATATTTTCCATGGCTGCAAAAAAAGGAAAGGGCATTGTAATTCTCGTTAATAAATGGGACCTGGTTGAAAAGGAAACGAACACGGCACGCGATTATGAGAAAGAACTTAAACAACGATTGGAACCTTTTTCGGATGTGCCCATTATTTTTATCTCCGTGCATCAAAAACAAAGAATCTTCCAGAGTATAGAGATGGCGCTCA
>JAEWDG010000146.1 GCA_023390215.1 Bacteroidota bacterium
GGTTTTGCTTCAAACCCGTAATGCGCAAACCTTTAATGTGAACATAATTGCAGTTGCGCATGATCACTGCCGTAGGATCTGTAATCGAAGGCGTAAAATCACTGAGATCTAATACAGGAAGTTCCCCCGGATAAGCGAGGATATGAATAGTATCGGATTCCGTTCCGTTTAAATTTTGCCACATGCAATGTTGCCAGGCCGCCGCACCTACAGCAGTGCGGTAGGTACCTCCGCGGATATAAGCAATGTCTCCCGGACTCATCACCGAGGATAATTTTGTCCAGTTGGCAAACGGAGCGTTTATGGTACCGTTATTGTTGTCATTTCCGGTAGGAGATACATAATACGTATGTGAAGCCGTTGGAGACTGAACTACGGGAGGGTTGGCTTTGGTATGAATGGCGGCAAACAACAGTATTGCTGCCGTGAACACTAGGTTTCTCATCGAATTTTCTCAAGATGCAGATGGATCTTTAACCGCAGTTAAAAATTCTGGCAGATTAGTTGTTATGGATTTTGTACAGTTTTTTTGTTTTTACTTGTTTTGAAAACCGGCCGCGTGATAGCAAAAACAATGCTATTACGCGGCTTTTTGCATGGAAATTATCAACAAACTGTTGCTTGCTGTTGATAATACAGGCCAATTCAAATCCAAGCGTGAAAAAAGTTCTTGAGAATGAGAGGTTGAGTTTCGTTCAAACAGGCTACTGGAGTGGTTTCAAAGCTAATATAAGTTTAGCGTTAAACAAGAAAAAATACACATTTTAATATTCCACAATATTTGGTTTGTAATTCACAGTTTTTATTGGAAATCCACATTTTTAATTGGCATTTTCCAAATCAGCGAAGAAAAGAGATTTCCGGTAGTTGACCATTTGCGCTTCGGGGTCTCGAAAGTGAATGGATATCCAGCTTTTTACAAGTTCTGCCTGTTTCCCAACTGTTTCCCCGGCCATTCGTCTCTTTTCCCCTCCTGCTATGCCTGTCGTGTAGAGATGAATTATTTACAAAAACCTGCGGCGGGGAAGGAGTTATATAATCAAACATAAAGCCGTAAGAGCTATTGCCTTGCGATATATTCGATATAAATTCAAATCTAAAATTTCCTTTGTTCTGATCAAAACCGGAACCCAGATTGCCTGCCGCCACACAATTGACAAGTTTCCTGCTTATTGAATCTGGCCGATAGCCTTCCGGTGAAGGACCCAGTTTAAATCCATCTCCATCACCCGCAGGATTGAAGCTACCTGGTTGGAAGCCATTCCAGAATGCCCAGCAGTTTTTGAAGCTAAAATCGCCTTCTACACCATACAAATCGAATCCGTCATCACTGATCCACCATGCGCGGCATCCTTCAAAAACAGTTCCGCGGGCCCTGGTATTTCCGGTACACTGGAAACCATTTGCATTTCCCCAGGCTCCTCCCTGGGTAAAAGGATCGGAAATATGATGTGCGTCACAATTTAAAAAATAATTGAAATTGCTGTTTTCTCCCACGATAAAGCCGTAACCGCCAATATTATCAATTTCGCATCGTTCGATCTTATTGTGTGAAGCATTTCTGAGTTCCATCCCGCGCGAAAGTCCGGACCCATCAGCTATCTGACCCAGCCCGGTTATCCTTAGTCCGATTATATGAATAAAATCACAGTTTTCTATGAGCAAAGCTGTAGGGTTGGGGTATTGCAGACGAACCCCACTGCAATCCATGATTGGTTTTTCTCCCGGGTAAGCCGATATTACCACCGGTTTTTCTGCAGTTCCGTTCAGTTTTGACCAATGACAAAAAACAGAAAGTAATCCATTGAAACCAGTATATCTTCCTCCCCTTATGAAACCGGTGTCTCCCGGTTCTAAAACTGTTGAAAGCCGTTGCCAGGTTTGGAACGGATTTTCCCGTGTACCGGAGTTATGATCGTTTCCTTTGGGTGAAACAAAATATTTCTTCGCATCAACGGTGTTGAATAACAGGGATATAGCCATACAAATGGATATGAAACGTGCTTTTCGATACGTTTTTGGAAACCAGTTGTATAATTGAAAAAACTGCATCTGCGCATAAAAATTTAGAGGAGATACGGACTGGACGAGCCTCGGAACATGTTATGCCGCATTAAAATGTGTAATAATATATCCCAAACTGTTTGGTATTTCCCAAAGTTAAGTTCTATCTTCGTAGTTCCTTGCTATCTGACTCCTCAATCCTCCGAAACACCCATTCCCAATAGCCTTTACAGTTTAAAAACTGATTTGTAATTATTTCGCAAAAGATAACTATGCCTCTTCCAAAATTATCTGTTCAATTCAGGAGAATTGCAGCCGTTCTGTTAATGTTAATGGCATTCAGCCCTTTGTTTGCCCAAAACCGGATTGTTCTTGAAAACCAATTGCCCGGAACGCCACAATCAGCGTGGGATGCAGGTGATGGTGGTACGATCGAAGGATTCGCAGAAGAATTTTCTGTTGAACCGGGTCAGACGGTTCATTTTAAAATTGATATTGCTTCCGGTAGCCCCCAGCCTTTTACTGTAAAAATATATCGCATTGGATGGTATCAGGGAAATGGCGCGCGGTTTATCGCAGATCTGGGAAATACCTTAACTGGTGAGTTACAAACCACCACAACTCACGATGAAGCAACAGGCCGCACCGACTGCAGCAACTGGCCAAGGTCAGCCGCATGGAACGTGCCTGCCGATGCTGTTCCCGGGGTATATATCGCCAGAATGGACTGTCCTAATGTGGGCGGTTCTGCCATTTTACTATTTGTAGTTACGGATCCTGTTGCAAGTCTGAATGCAGATCTTTTGTTCAAGACCTCAGATGCAACCTGGCAGGCATACAATCCTTATGGTGAGAATAATTTTTATATCGCAGCAATTCCTGTACCCGGTTATGCTCATGCGACAAAGGTCAGCTATCAGCGCCCGCTTCATTTAAGGGGTGATAAATCGAATTTCTTTAATGCGGAATATCCGATGATCCGCTGGCTGGAAAGGAACGGATATGATGTGAGTTATACTACGGACCAGGCGATCTCAAGGGACAACACTCCTTTGACCCCTTCCAAATGCAGGGTCTTCCTTTCTGTTGGTCACGATGAATACTGGTCGGCGGAGGCCCGCACCAGAGTTGAAACAGCCAGGAACAATGGCGTTCATCTGGCTTTTTTCAGCGGCAATGAAGTGTATTGGAAAACACGCTGGGAAGATAATTTCCAAACACTTGTTTGCTACAAAGAAGGATCCATGGGCGAACTCGGTTGCGGAACAAAATGCGATCCACTGCCCAATGTATGGACAGGTTTATGGCGTGATGGATGTCAGCCGGATTATGCTGCCAACGATGGCTGCAATCCGGAAGGCTCATTAAGCGGGCAAATGAGTTGGACACAGTCTATCGGTTCTATTAAAGTTCCCGACGTTTATAAGAATCTTCGTTTTTGGAAAAATACAGCGGTTGAAAGTTTACCTCCGGGCGGAACACTCACCCTACCTTACGGAACGCTGGGAAATGAGTGGGATCCGGAGCAGTTCACTGAAAACTACCCTCCCCACAGAACCGTTTTGTCGAATACACTTCAAACGAGTCATATTCATAAAATGTCGTTATTCCGGCACGCCAATGGTGCGCTGGTATTTGGAGCCGGAACAATGCAGTGGGCCTGGGGATTGGATGCAAATCATGACCTGAACACAGCTACGCCGCCTGTACAGCCGGAAAGCCGCGATATGCAACAGGCAACTTTGAACCTGTTATTCGATATGGGCGTTAGCCCTGCAACCAAACAGGCAGACCTCATTCTGCCTTCTGCATTGAATGATGTAACCCCTCCGACTTCTGTGATCCTTTCTCCTTTCCATGGCGCAAACGTTGCGGGGGGATCCGTAACCGTTAGCGGTAATGCTGTAGATAATGGAGGTGGCGCACTGGGTGGTGTGGAAGTTTCGGTAGATGGGGGACTAACCTGGAATGTAGCAGATGGACTGGAAGACTGGTCTTATACATTCTCTCCTTCAGGATATGGTACGATCAATATACAGGTAAGGGCATGGGATGAATTCGGAAATGTTGAAACCGTTGGATCTCTGCCTTCAGCAAATTCTATTGCAGTAAGTCTTACGGGACCGTTCAATTACTCAGTATTCAATCAAACCTATCCTCAGCAGGCACCTTTGTTTGTTAACGACGCCATAGGAGTTGAGCTGGGAATGAAATTCAGAAGTTCAATTCCCGGTTATATTACGGGTTTAAAATATTATAAGGGCGCGGATGTTACCGGTGTGCATATCGGGCATCTTTGGGACAACAATGGAAACCTGCTTGCAAGCGAAACTTTTGTTGATGAAACAGCATTTGGCTGGCAAACAGTTCCATTGAGCAACCCGGTTCTGATACAGCCAAACACAACCTATGTTGTTTCATATTTTTCTCCCGATGGCAAATATGAAAAAACAGTTTCGTTTTTTAATCAATCGATCCAGAATGGATATCTTACCGGCCTGGCATCAGGAACAGACGGAGGGAATGGTGTTTATGTTTATAATGATTCGCCTGCATTCCCAACCGAAACCAGTGTGGCAAGTAATTATTGGGCTGATGTGATCATGACGCCTTCAGACATTACTTCACCTAATATTGTGTCAACCAATCCCATTGATGCAGCTACCGGTGTAAACCTGAATGCGGCAGTAACCATCAATTTTGATGAAGAAGTCGATGCTTCGACGGTGAATGCATCAACGGTTTTCCTTACAGGACCTGGAAATACTGTAGTTCCTTCCAGCCTGAATGTGAGTGGTTCTGTTATTACGCTCACACCCAATTCAGCGTTGTCTATTGTAACAACATATACTGTCACCATTAAAGGTGGTATTACACCTCCACAGATCAAAGACATTTCGGGTAATGCGCTGGCTGCCGATTACATCTTCAGCTTTACAACCGGAGGACTTACAGCGCCTGAAATCACCGGCAATCCTGCATCTACTTCTACCTGCGCGAACGCCCCAATAAGTTTCGCTTCTTCCGGAACAGGTATACCTACACCAACTATTCAATGGCAGGTGAGCACCAACGGAGGCGTAGACTGGTCAGATATTTCAACTGCAAATACAGCAACGTATACTTTTACGGCTCAGTCAACAGATAATGGAAAACAATACCGGGCTATATACACCAATAGTGAAGGTGCCGACACAACCTCGGCCGCAACGCTTACTGTTGCTGCTACCATCACTGCTTCTATACAGGCCGTAAATGCGAATATTTGTCCGGGTGATCCTTTGCAGGTTCAATTAACGGCAGCTACAGGAATCGCACCGTTTACACTTACGATCAATTCGCAGGTTTATAATAATATCAGTGTGGGAGAAATCATTCAGCCTGTACTTGCGAGTGAAAATATCTTTGGTCCTTCGGATATTCCGGCAGAACAGATTCACAGTGATAATAACGCTGTGGAACTGGGTGTGAAATTCAAATCATCGGTAAACGGGGTTATTAAAGGTATACGATTCCATAAAGGCGGAATCATTAACGGAGGCGTGCATATTGGTAATCTATGGACAACAACAGGGACATTATTGGCAACGGCCACCTTCACCAATGAAACAAATTCGGGATGGCAGGAAGTGCTTTTCAACAATCCTGTTTCTGTTACTGCAAATACAGTGTATGTCGCTTCCTGCTACATGCCGCAGGGTAATTATTCAAAAAGCGGTGGGTATTTTGACGGTGCAGATCACAGCAACGGACAGAACCTGGTGGCTCCTCAAAGCACGCCAACCGAGCCCAATGGTGTATATGAATACGCGGGATCCAGTACCTATCCTTCCAATGATGCTTTTTCAACAAACTATTGGGTGGATGTTGTTTTCGCGCCATTTGTATCTGCTTCCACCACATTTAATCTCACTTCAATAAATGCTGCAAATGGATGTTCTTTAACAGGAAACCCAATCAGCAGCACTTCAATTAATGTGAGCCCGACTGTTACAGCGGGCGTGGTTGCTGGTTTATCTCCTCTCTGTATTAACGCTACTGCCACATATACCAAAACAGGAAACTCCGGCGGTACATGGAGCAGTTCAAACCCTGCCGTTGCATCCGTAAATCCAACAACAGGTTTAGTAACCGCACTTAGTGCAGGTTCAACGGATATTATATATACGGTTAACGGATGCTCAGGAGTCGCAACTGCTTCTCAGAGCCTGGTTGTTAACCCTAACGCGAACGCGGGAACGATTAATGGAAGCAGTTCATTATGTACCGGATCTTCAGTAACTTTTACATCAAATGGGAACACGGGCGGTACATGGAGTAGTTCGAACACCGGCGTGGCAACTGTCAATTCCACTACCGGCGAGGTAACGGCTATAGCCCCGGGTAATACAGATATTTCATATACCCTGAGTGTAGGTTGTAATAGTCCTGTTTCTTCAACGCTTCCTGTAAGTGTAGGCGGCGCGGGAAATGCCGGAACGGTAAGCGGAACTTCACCGCTTTGTATTGGCGCGACAGCGACATTTACTTCTAATGGCGATACAGGTGGTACATGGAGCAGTTCAAACCCGTTGGTAGCATCGGTAAATGCAACAACCGGCGCGGTAACTGCACTGGCTGTGGGAACAACAGATATTACTTATACGGTGAACGGTTGCGTTTCAACATCTTCCGCATTTGCCACCTTAACGGTTAATAACTGTGCTTCAATTGTAAACCTTAAAATGTTCCTTGAAGGATATTATCTGGGCGGCGGTCAGATGGAGCCTGTGTTATTAAATCAGGGTGTGGGTTCAGATCCGGCGAACACCGACAGCATCACGGTAGAATTGCATGCTTCAACCGCTCCTTATGCATTGATAGCTTCCGCAACCGGTATTCTCAAAACAAACGGAACGGCATCTATAACATTCCCATCTCTAAATGGGTCTTATTTTATTGCAGTGCGCCACAGGAATACCATTCAAACCTGGAGTGCCAATCCCGTTGCAGTTGGAGAATCGCCTGCTGATTATGATTTTACCACAGCAGCCAATAAGGCTTATGGCGATAATATGAAACAGGTTTCAGGTGTATGGGTATTCTTCACCGGTGATATTAACCAGGATGAATTTATAGATGTGAATGATTTCCCTGAATTTGATCAGGATAGTTACAACGGAGTAAACTTTGAGTACAAGGCAACAGACATGAATGGAGATGGTTTTGTAGACGCAAATGATTTCCCTGTATTTGACTTAAACAGTTTCAACGGTGTTTCATCAATTCATCCCTAACACAAACCAGATTAAACAAAATCATCCTGCCTGACAAGAATAAAATAAAGAGATTATGAGAAATTTTTTAAAAAGCCTGCTTGCGAAAAGTTTTGCATTAGTGAGTTTTACGTTCCTGATTAGCTTCTGCAGTCAGGCGCAGACTGCGATCACTATGTCTACCGCGAATTGCACGATCACAGAAAATGAAGTGCAGATGGATATACAGGTGCCCAATACCAGCCCGGTTGCGATACTGCGTTTTAACAGTACCGTTATACGTATGACAGTTCCGGCTGCAATGATACCTGCAGGCACGCAAACGTATTCTTTTAACTATATAGGGGGATCTGAATTCCCTCTCGGTTTTCCTGTAGCAGGTAACCCATCAGCAGGAGCTAGCTTCAACACAACAAGTCGCTTATTGACCTGGACTACCGGTAGCGCAGGCGTTTATAACAATATTTCCTGCCCCAGTAGTATCGCTATCGCTATAGATCCCGGACAAACCAGGACGATTGGACGTTTTTCATTTAAAATCACGAGCGGGAATTTTGTTCCTGGTGCTGATGCCACATTCACCTGGAGTACAACAAGCAGTTGTAACTTTTATGTGGATTGTGCACCTACAGTGACTGCATTTAACCAGGCAAGCGGATTCCGCACATTGGCAGCTCCATGCGCGTTAACGGTTCCTTCAGCCTGCACTTCTCCAACCGTTGATACAAATCCTTTGGATCAGGTAACCTGCACAACAGGCAATGCAGTTTTTAATGCTTCATTTACGGGTGGAAGTCCTGCATCAACTTTGATATGGCAGGTGCAAACCGGTGGCGCAGGACTGTTTTCAGATCTTACTGAAACAGCTCCATACAGTGGTACAACAACCGGAACACTTACCATAACCAATCCATCTGTTTCCTTAAGTACTAACAGGTATAGACTGAAGGCCGGCAATACCTGTGGAGATGTATTTTCCAACTCCGCGTTGCTAACCGTTAATTCGAATGTAACGGCCGGCACTGTGAGCGGTACTACTATATTATGTACTCCGGGTCAAACTGCGCAATTCACCAGTGATGGCACTGCCGGAGGCACCTGGAGCAGTTCGGATCCTTCCGTTGCAACAGTAAATGCAGCCGGTCTCGTTACGATAGGGGCTTCACCCTCATCCTCTTACTATACAGATATTACGTATACGGTAAATACTGGCTGCGGAAGCCCTGTATCTTCTTTCCGCAGGGTATATGCATATGTTCTTCAATCTGCTACAGGAGTATTCGGACCTGCTACTTTATGTTCCGGGGCATCTGCTTTATTCCAAAGCGATCCACAAGACACACAAGGCGGGGAATGGAACAGCACCAATACTTCAGTAGCTACTGTAGATAAATATACCGGATTGGTTACAGCTGTCGGAGCAGGAAGCACCAATATCACCTACACAGCTTACGGTTGTCTTGCACCGGGATTTGCAACAGCGGGTAAAGCGCTTACAGTTGACCCTGCGCCTAATGCCGGTACGGTTACGGGAGTTCCAGTTTTATGCGCGGGCAATGTTTTTTCATTCAGCAGCAATGGCGATGCAGGAGGAACCTGGAGCAGCTCTAATGCGGCGATAGCAACAGTTAATGCAACAACCGGCGAAGTAAAAGCATTGGCTTCCGGCACAGCGGATATCAATTATACGGTAAACGGATGTACCGGTTCTCAGACTTCCAGCTCCAGCCTTACCGTGAATGCATTGACCGGCACGCTGGCGGGTGTACCGGGTGAGGGACAATCTTGTAAAATTCTAAACATCGCAGCATCGGGAACAACATTCACTGATGCATCATGTAATTTGATTGCGACAATAATTCCTTCCGGACTTTCTCCGGTGAGTGGACCTGTAAATACTTGTGTAACTGTTGACCCATCGGTACAGGTATTCCAGGGCAATCCTTATGTTCAACGTCATTACGACATTGAACCATCGAATGACCCCGCAGGCGCAACAGCTACAGTAACATTGTATTTCACACAGGCTGATTTCGACGCGTATAATTTGGAAAGAGGAATTCAACCTGCACTTCCAAACGGTCCATTCGATGCAACCGGTATTTCCAATTTGCTTGTGACCCAATATCATGGTATTGGAACCGCACCGGGAAATTACACCGGCGATGCAGTGCTGATCAATCCTGTTGATGCGAATATTATCTGGAACAGTTCCACCAGTTTGTGGGAAGTAAGTTTTGACGTGGTTGGTTTCAGTGGGTTCTATGTATATACAAGTATTGCGAATACGCCGTTACCTGTTACGTTGTTAAGTTTCAACGGAAAAAATAACGGTAGCGTGAATGCACTGACCTGGTCAACGTCGGCTGAACAAAACAGCGATCATTTTGAAGTTGAACGCAGTATTAATGGTGCTGATTTTGTTAAGGTGGCAAATGTAACGGCAGCAGGAAACAGCTCAACGGTGAGGAACTATCATACCGATGACAACATCAGCGGAGTGAACAGTAACATATTCTACTATCGCCTGAAAATGGTGGATATTAATGGAGCTGTTACATACAGCAGCGTTGTTAGCATACGTACAAATGGCAAAGGATTATTCATTACTGCCGTACCGAATCCATTTGTGGAACAACTAAATCTTCAGATCGTTTCTAATAAACAGGATAAAGCTAGGCTGAGTATTTGCGATGTGAGCGGACGCAGTCTTTCAGAAAAACAAATAAACCTCGCTGAAGGATCAAATGTGGTGCATTTGAATGGGTTCACAAAAATGGCGGCAGGCGTATATATTTTGCGGGTACAAACAAGCTCAGGCGTACAAAGTCTGAGAGTTGTGAAACAATAATTTGAATCAATCTGCCTTACCGATCCTGCAGTGAAAACTGCAGGATTTTTTATGTCCTCCGGGCTTAAAAATCTATTTTTGCCATCCAAATATCAAAATATGTCTAAAGGTCCTGTTTCAACGTATATCGAACATCATTACCGGCATTTTAACGCTGCGGCTTTAATGGATGCGGCAAAAGGATATGTTTCTCATCTCGATGAAGGAGGAAAGATGATGATCACCCTGGCAGGCGCAATGAGTACCGCTGAGCTTGGGCTTAGTCTTGCCGAAATGATCCGGCAGGATAAGGTTTCTATCATCAGTTGTACCGGCGCGAACCTGGAAGAAGATATCATGAACCTGGTAGCACATTCGCATTACAAAAGGGTGCCGAACTACAGAGATTTAAGTCCGCAGGAAGAATGGGATTTACTGGAGAATCATTACAATCGTGTAACAGATACCTGCATTCCCGAAGAAGAAGCCTTCCGCCGTCTTCAAAAACATATTCATAAGATCTGGAAAGAAGCAGATGAAAAAGGAGAGCGATATTTTCCGCACGAGTATATGTATAAAATCTTGCTTAGCGGAGAGCTGCAACAGTATTATGAAATTGATCCGAAGAATAGCTGGATGCTTGCCGCTGCAGAAAAAAACCTGCCTATTGTAGTTCCCGGTTGGGAAGACAGCACGATGGGTAACATCTTCGCTTCTTATGTGATCAAGAATGAGATCAAAGCTTCTACCATGAAAAGCGGAATTGAATACATGGTATGGCTGGCCGACTGGTACCGTAACAATTCATCAGGCAAAGGTGTTGGCTTTTTCCAGATCGGCGGAGGCATTGCCGGAGATTTCCCAATATGTGTGGTGCCCATGATGTACCAGGATCTCGAGTGGCACGATGTTCCTTTCTGGACCTATTTCTGCCAGATATCAGACTCAACAACTTCTTATGGTTCCTATTCAGGTGCGGTACCTAATGAAAAAATAACCTGGGGTAAACTGGACATACATACACCAAAATTTATTGTGGAAAGCGATGCAACGATCGTGGCTCCTTTGATCTTCGCCTGGATTTTGGGCTGGTAAAATTAATTTCTGATCATATTTTGCGGGCTGTTGGCCCGCTTTTTTGTTTAATGATGATGAATGCAATGAGTGCAGTTCACAAACTGACCGCCCGATTAACCTTGAAAAAAAATGGAATGATAAGAATAAGCGCTTTGTTATTGTTGCTGTTTACTACAAATGTGATGGCGCAATTGCCCATACCGAAAAACATCCGCACTGCCTATGAAGCAGGTACACGCAGTAAGAATGGACAACCGGGACCGAAATACTGGCAGAATACCGCAAAATATAATTTGAACATTCAGTTTGATCCCGCGTCGCTGATGATAAGAGGAAAGGAACATATTGTGTATGTGAATAATAGTCCGGATACGCTTAAACAAATTGTTTTCAAACTTTATCCGAATCTTTATCAGAAAGGCAGCCCGCGGTTAATGGCTATGGATTCTTCCGATGTTGGAGCCGGTATGAACATTACCTCGATAAATCTAAACAATGCCGAACTGATGGAATCCGATTACCGGGTATTCAATACCAATATGTTTGTGCGGGGCAGGGTAAGTCCGGGATCATCTGTCAGTTTCGATATTGAGTATTCATATAAGCTAAACAAAACTTCGCATATCCGTACAGGTGAGATCGTACCGGGTGCTGATTTTGTTGCATATTTTTTCCCGCGGATAGCCGTTTATGATGATATTGATGGTTGGAACCTGAATCCATATCTTGGAACACAGGAATTTTACAACGATTTCTGCGATTTTGATCTGGCTGTTACGGTACCCGGAAAATATCTTGTTTGGGCAACCGGTGATCAGACCAATATGAGTGAAACATTCAGAGCAACGTATATACACAGGATCAAAGAGGCTTCTTTAAAAGATGCTTATATCACGATCGCCGATACCACTGAAACGCGGCAGGGTAAAGTTACCCTTGGTGATAGTTTACTTACCTGGAAGTTTACCGCATCCCATATAACAGATGTGGTCTTTGCCGTCAGCGATCATTATAAATGGGTAAGTTCCAGTGTGATGGTGGATCCCGCAACGAAAAGGAGAACAAGGGTGGATGCTATCTACGATCCTGTTCATACGGATTATGAACTGGTAGCGCAGGATGCGCGAAAAACGGTGGAATACATGAGTTACCGGTTTCCAAAATGGCCATTTCCCTTTCCGCATATTTCGGTTTTTGATGGATTGGATCAAATGGAATATCCAATGTTGGTGAATGATAATCCCCTCGAAGACCGGCATGAAAGCATTGAACTCACCGACCATGAGATCTTCCACAGCATGTTTCCTTTTTATATGGGAATTAATGAAACCAAATATGGCTGGATGGATGAAGGCTGGGCCACAATCGGGGAATGGCTGATCTCACCGATGATCGACAGCACAATTATTGACCGGTATGGCGTTTTGCGTTATTCACTGGCTGCGGGAAAGGAACATGATCTTCCGGTTACTACATTAACTACGCAACAGTTTGGAGAATCGATGTTTATCAACAGTTATCCGAAACCGGGAATGGGATATCTATTCGTGAAGGATATGCTCGGCGATAGTCTTTTTTTCAGGGGACTTCATCATTATATCCGCACCTGGCACGGTAAACATCCCATGCCTTATGATTTCTTCTATTCGATGAACGAGGGTACCGGAAAAAATCTCGACTGGTTTTGGAAAAAATGGTTTTTTGAGAACGGCGAGCCTGATCTGGCAATCGGGAAAATTTCAGGCAATAACAGCAGCCGAAGGGTAAGCGTGTTATGTAAAGGAACTAAACCGGTACCTGTGGAACTTACAGTTATATATGCTGACGGCACAAAAGAATTTATTTATCGCAGTATTGCCGTTTGGGAAAAAGGCGCGAAGCAGATAAACATTCCTTTAGCGGGAATTAAAAAAATAAAATCATTGAAACTGGAAGGCGTTCACACACCTGATTCGAACCCTTTAGATAATGAACTGATTTTAAGAAATTAACGGGCTGTGGCTTCGGCAGGTAAAGGAATATCCCTCACAAGCATATCATCTCTGTTTGCCATTTCCCAGGCAGTAAGGAAGATCATACGCGCACGTT
The DNA here is from genome assembly GCA_023390215.1 of Bacteroidota bacterium. Classification (GTDB taxonomy): domain Bacteria; phylum Bacteroidota; class Bacteroidia; order Chitinophagales; family Chitinophagaceae; genus Ferruginibacter. The sequence continues at coordinate 13,255 of JAEWDG010000146.1, forward strand.
TTTCATACAGTTTCCATTCAATTTTATCTACGGTATCGGTAGGCTGGTGATAATCACTTTTCAACATTCCGTCATAGAAAAATAAAACAGGCACACCTTTCCTTGCAAAATTGTAATGGTCGCTGCGATAATAGATCCGGTTGATATCATTCAGATCGTCGAACTTATAATCGAGTACCAGGTTCGTATATTTCTTGTTTGCCGCTTCATTTATTTTTTGAAGATCAGTGCTCAGTTTATCATGACCAACTACGTAGATATAGTTTAAGGTATCGGCTTTTTTTCGTTCCGTATCTATTCTCCCGATCATATCCGTATTCAGATCAGCCGTCGTATTTTCAAGTGGAAACACAGGGTTATCACTGTAAAACTCGCTTCCCCAAAGCCCTTTTTCTTCGCCACTAACGGTCATAAATACAACAGACCTTTTAGGTCTGTGCCCGGCTTTTACGGCTGCCATAAACGCTTCTGCCATTTGTATCACTGCGGTAGATCCGCTCCCGTCATCATCTGCGCCATTGTAAATTTCTCCGTTACGCATACCAAGATGATCATAATGTGCAGTGAGTAAAAGATATTCATTTGGCTTCTCAGATCCCTCGATAAGACCAACCACATTACTTGCCATGATGGTTTCCCGTTGTTTGCTGAAGTAAAGGTGAATGTCGCCGGGTTTTTCTCCATGAGCGATGCTGGCGGGCAACACTCCGGGTCGAATGTTTTCAAGGAGGCTGTCACCAAATAACTGTTTTGCAAATGAAAGAGAAATCAAACCATAGGGTATTTCTGATGTTCGCTGGCTTTCCCGGGGATAGAACAAAGTTGCCTGTTTATTATTTGCCACCATGCGCTCTGAAAACGAAGTGCTGGCGGGGTTGATCACCATCACGGCTCTCGCACCTTTTTCAGCGGCTAATTTTATTTTCAATTTCAAACCAGGGTATGTCCATTTACTGTATTTATCTGTTCCTGTAACGCGGTAGATTCCCTGGCTGGAAGGTTCGCCCAGCATAAAAACAACCAGCTTATCTTTTACATTGAGGTTAGTATAATCTGAATAGCTGCTGTCTTCAATGCCAAATCCTGCAAATACTAAACCTTTCAGGTCGATGTTTTCACTCTCAACATTGGTTGTATTCACCATAAAGTCCCTGCCATATACAGCCTGCTTTCCGTTCACTGAAAATTCTGCATAAATAAGGCTGTCTTTGTACAAAGGATAGAATTGCTGATATCCAATCAAACCTGGGCAAGTTTTTAATCCAATACGTTCAAACTGGGAAGCGATCCATGATGCAGCCTTTCTCTGGCCGGGGCTTCCCGTCTCTCTTCCCTCCATATTATCAGCTGCAAGAATGCTGAGTTTTTGTTTCAGGGATTTTTGGGTGATAACTTCAGAATATTTCGCGGCGGGATCTGTCTGGGCAAATAACAGCACATTGCTGAGCAGGCTCACTGCAAGGAATAGATATTTCATTCAAATAAGATTGAAGAATAAAAATAGAGAGAAGGGAATGTCTGAACCTCGAAAAAAGGATGAGAGGTTATATTGGTATTTTTTTCACCCTGTTTTCGTGACGACCGCCTTCGAAGGCTGTGTGCATGAAAATATCGAGCATTTTTTCCGCGTCACCGTCGCGAACAAACTTTGCCGGTATACAAATAATATTGGCATCATTGTGTTTGCGTGCAAGTTCTGCCAGTTCTTCTCCCCAGCAAATCGCAGCGCGTATGCCCTGATGTTTATTAGCTGAAATGGCGACACCATTTGCACTCCCGCAGAGTAGTATGCCAAAGG
>JAEWDG010000338.1 GCA_023390215.1 Bacteroidota bacterium
ACCCACGCCTACATAAGGGTAAAGCAATACGCGGTTGGATGGAACAACATCATAGCCAAGGTCGATGTTGGCAGCAACAAATCTTGTCGCACTGCTTTTTTTGTCTTGATGGCCGCTGAGGCTGCTACCCACATTCAGATCCATTCCTGATACAAAACCTTTGTACTGGCTTAATGAACCCATGGTTAAGGTTGCCATATAGTCTTTAAGCCTTGCATACTGAGGAAACCCCGCCATACGGGCGTTTAAATTGTCAAAGCCCTGCAGGCTTATCCCTACGCCGTTAGACATCATCATCCATTTATCATTGGAAGTAGCCGGAGGTGCGGTGGAAATGGTCGTAGTTGTAGTTGAGGTAGTGACCGTTGTTTGACTGAAAGCCGGAAAACTAAACAACATTAGAAGTCCGAAAACTAATTTTTTCATACTCTTAGAATTTTTATTAGTGTATAACATAGTATGCCCTCTTATTCATTTTTCATGCCTATAAAAACTTCAGATGAAAGTTGGAGATCAGAAACCTTACTGCGGAGGGGTGGCCATATAAAGTTCAGTACTGGCGAGTGTTTGACGGAATTACCGGCTATCAAAAAAGCGGGGAAGGCTGAGTTCCATCCAGCAGGTACAGAGAAAAGTATGGACGGAGTGAGTAAAAATTTCGGCAGTATTAAGGATGGCAATTAAGGGATTCACCTGGCGCTGAAGGAAGAAAAGGGCTTAAGACGGGAATTCCCAGGTTTAGTCCCCTCAATAATAAGAGGGTACCCATCAGGCCTATCATAACTGGAATTGCAGGGCGCAAATATTTGTTTACATATTTTCTGAAATGAAAAAACCCCAAACTGCTGATCATCATAACCGGAACCGTACCCAAACCGAACATGGCCATGAAACCCATGGTATGTAAAGGATTTCCAAAACTTAATCCATAAACCAGTGCGAGGTAAACCATTCCGCAAGGTAGAAATCCGTTCAGGACGCCGGTCATAAATACAACAGGGTATCGGTCTCCCCGTTTTAAAAGTCCTGCTATTCCGGTCTGAATAGCAGAAAAAAAACGATGCATAAAAGCGGGTGAAGGGAAGCGATTCTGGAAAAAATATCCGATTGCTGCCAAACTCAACAGACCGCCCAGAATTATGGAAAACCATCGTGTAAATCCCGAGAGAGAAAAAACAGTGCCCAGGCTTCCAATCAGCAAACCTATCATTGAGTAGGTAAGTACACGACCGACCTGATATACACTGAGCTTCCATACCCGGGATGATGTTTTATTATGCTGCAGCGGAAGTGCAAGGCATAAAGGGCCGCACATTCCCGCACAATGCGCGCTACCGGCAACGCCGATAATTAAACCTGATATGAATGGCAGGGCCATCATGATCAATTCACTTCTAATTTATCTTCCGAGTAATAAGATTCACCTCCGGCACTCCAGCTTGTTTTTACAATGTACTGTCCTGGTCTGATTTTATTTTTTGAAAAAGACTGAGCAGCCAGGCTGTCGGGTTTAAGATCGAATTTGCGGTCATTGTGTGAATCATAGGCACAATAAAACCAGACATTTCCTTTAATATCATCACCCTTGTTGGACGTTGGAACGATAATTTTTATTTCTTCCCTATTCTGTTCGAAACTTACTTTATGATCCAATGCTGCTGTTCTTTTAGAGGCGTCAATTACTTTCTGATATTGTAGTTCTGTTTTATAATAATCTTTCTCAACCAGTTCAAACTCGGTATGCATAGCACGGTAAACGAGATAACTCATACCGGAACCAAAAACAACAAAGGTGAGCAGCAACTTATTTCCCCAATTCATAGTTAGGATTTTTTGAGTTTTTTAAAAGGACCCATGAAGTTTGTTGAAATTTTGGAGATCAGTTTATCTCCCTCAAAAACCCCGATCACGAGTTTTGTTTTTCTGTCGTTGATGTATCCATTTGGTAAAACCACAAAGAATGATCCTTTACCCTGATCTTCTTTCTTCACCAGAATTGTTTTACCTTCTACTTCTTCCACGCGGCCGGGGACGTTCAACAGCCGTAAGTTGATATGAATATCTTCCAGTGTTTTATTTACGACCTTAATGGTATAAAGATTCGATAAGCTATCGGTACCACGTTCCTGATACAGTTGTCCTGTTGCACGTACAATTGTACTGTCCACATCTTTTCTTGAAACCAGCAGAATGGATAGCAATCCGGTTAACAGGATCAGCAACACGGTATAAAATTTCATCCTTCCTGTGTAGCGCATTTTTTTGCCTTCTGCAATTCCGTTTTCGGAAGCATACCGGATAAGGCCTTTGGGTCTTTTTACTGCCTCCATGATCCGGTCACAGGCATCAATACATGCAGTGCAACCCACGCATTCCATCTGTGTGCCGTTTCGTATGTCGATACCTGTGGGGCAAACCTTCACGCATTGCGCGCAGTCGATACAATCCCCAAACTGTGAAGCCAGTTCAATATTTTTTTTAAACTTTCCCCGGGGTTCTCCGCGTTTGTAATCGTAGGCAACAACCATGGAATTCCGGTCGAGAAGAACACCCTGCAAACGACCGTAGGGACAAACCACAGTGCAAGCCTGCTCCCTGAACCAGGCGTACACTGCATAGAAAACCGCAGAGAAGATGATCAGTGCAGCAAGCCCGCCTATGTGCGCGCCAATGGGATCTGAAATGATGTGTTCCAGTTCATCAACGCCAATAATGTATGCCAGGAAAAAATTCGCGATCAAAAAACTCAGCGCAAAAAATGCAACATGTTTGGTTAGCTTTTTTCTGATTTTTTCTCCGTTCCATGGACCGGAACTTAGTCTTTTTTGAGCCGCCGCATCGCCTTCAATTAAATATTCAACTTTACGGAACAACATTTCCATAAAAATGGTCTGTGGACAAACCCATCCGCAGAAGAGCCGGCCAAATGCTGCAGTAAATAGAACAATGAAGATGATAAATAAAACCATCGCCAGTCCGAAGATGAAGAAATCCTGTGGCCAGAATATTTTGCCAAAGATGATGAACTTCGCTTCAGGGATATTGAACAGGAACAGCGGACGGCCATTCATTTTAATAAAGGGCAGCGCGAGGAAGATGGCGAAAAATCCGAGGCTTACAAGAGTCCTTGCATTATAAAATTTACCGGATGGTTTCTGTGCGAATATCCATTTCCGCTTACCTTTTTCGTCTACGGTCGCTATCCTGTCGCGAAAAGATTCCTGCAGCTCTTTTATGTTCGAATCAGTCTCCATCATCATGATCTAATTAGTTTTGGCTGTACCTGAACTGTCGGTAGTTGATGCCGGGGAATTGTCTGTTTCTTCCACACCCTGCGGTGGCTTAGCGGTTTTAGGTGTAGTGCCATGCAGGGACTTAACATAACTGGCGACCTGTGCGATCTGCTTATTTGAATAGGTGTTTTGCCATTGAGGCATTGCGTTTATGCCATACCGTATGGTCTTAAATACATTTTTGATATTTCCACCATGGAGCCAGAAATTATCGGTAAGGTTAGGGCCTACCAGGCCACCTCCGTCTTCAAGATGGCAACTTGCGCATGACTTAACAAAGATTTCTTTTCCTGCATCCAGGTCTGTTTTTGCCGTCATTAATGTAACGGTATTTTCGTCAACGGCTTCGCCTTTGGCAGCCAGGTAAGCATGAATTTTTTCTTCAGCTTCCGCGACAGAGATTTCATATTCTTCTTTTCCAGAAGGAGCAGAATGAGAAACATGATATCTCCAGAGATAGACGCCGGCAAAAATGATCGTTACATAAAATCCATACAACCACCAGGGGGGAAGCCGGTTATTCAATTCACGGATGCCGTCGTAATCGTGGCCCAGATCCAGATCGGCCTCCTGCGCCATTGGCTTGAATGAATTGAGTTTCTCCCACCAGTTAAGCCTGAACCTGCGGGCTTCTTTCTGTTTAACAACTGATACTTCAGTTTGAGGTGCGGATTTCTTGACGATGCGCCAGATGTTCCAGAGTAACCCGAAGATCACAAACACTTCTATGATAATTGTGGTAAGCAACAGATAGAAAGCAGTTGGCGTCATTCCCGCAATAGCTGAAGCTTTAGGTGCGCTGTCAACTACCGCATCGGCTACTGTTTTTTGCGCCTGCGCTAATGATGAAATTCCCAGGAACGCCATAATCATAAACCCGGATTTCGGAAAAGCAGGAATCGACTTATCTTCTTTTTTATGCAGATGAAGTTCCGATACTGATATCAGCACATATCCCAGGCCTGCAATAAGGAAGATGAATACCAGGGCGACACCTACCAGCAACAGAAGGGCAGGGTTCATATAGGCGGATGCAGGCACTGCAGCCGGGCCAGCGGGTGTTCCCTGAGCGGACACATGCATTGAACCTAAAAGCGCAATAATGAGGGCAGCAATTATTTTGTTTGACATAAAAGGTCGCATTTTTCAGTTTAGTTTTCGATGGGAATGCGGCTGATCTCGTCCAGCCTTTTTTTATTAGACCTCAGCACCCATATGGTCATTATGATAAAAAAGCTCATGAACATCAGAAGGGAAAACATACCCATGATGTCTACGCCGCTTATTTTTTCGATATAGTGAATGAATTTCATGACGATTATTTTATAGCGTTTGAAGTTGTTGCAACAGGAGTTTTGATGTCTTTGCCCAATCGCTGGAGATAAGCGATCAGCGCAATGATCTCCATGTCGGGCGCAGTTTCGATCTTGTCTTTTTTAAGGTTGGCTGCTATTGTGCTGGCCTGTGCCATCAGATCTTTATTAGCACGTGAAGCATAATCTTTTTCGTAGGGCACACCCAGTGTGATCATTGCATTTATCTTGGCCGGGGTAGAGGCTGTATCGATCGGATCATCGAGTAACCAAACATATTGCGGCATCAAGGAACCTGGCGACATAGAGCGTGGATCATACATATGGTTGTAGTGCCAGCTGTCAGGATATTTTCCTCCTTCGCGCGCGAGATCGGGGCCCGTGCGTTTGCTTCCCCACTGGAAAGGATGATCATATATGAACTCGCCTGCTTTGGAATATTCTCCATAACGGGCAACTTCATCTCTGAAAGGACGGATCATTTGCGAGTGACATACATAACATCCTTCGC
>JAEWDG010000211.1 GCA_023390215.1 Bacteroidota bacterium
TTAGCAAGCTTTTCAAATTCCTTCACAACCGGTGAGCTGCTCACATGTGCTCTTGTTAATAAAGTTTCCCCTGCAACTGTAGGTTGTAATGTTGATTCTGGACCACCTGAAAAAAATAAAGCTTTTATGTGGTTGTCTTTTCCCTGGCCCAGGAACATGGCAAATTCGGCTGCGGCCACTGACAGCGAACTTCCGTTACTTAATAACAATATCTTTCTCATATCCGTTAATTGAAAATTATTTGATTGTAATGATCATAGGGATGGATCGCCATTACAGGCACGGGATTCCTGAATATAAACTCCCGTGAATGTGATTTTTGGAAAAGGCCCTGATGTTTTGGAATAACGATCAGCATATCGATATTTAATTCGCCGGTAAGCTTCTCAATACCTTCTTTTACCGTTTTGGCATGGCAATAATGAAAACCAGGTTTTAAAGCTTCGAAGGCTTTTTCAGCAAGCTGATTGTGCGTTGCCCTGTTGTTTAAATCTTCTTCAGTTTTGGCAATATGCAGCACCTGAAGAGGGCTACCGAACAAATGCATGAACATGGCTATTTCGTTTTGTGGAACAGCACCAAGGTCCTCCAGATCAGAGGCAAGAGCCATATTTGAAACCTTTGCAAATTTTACATGAGGTGGTACCAGCAATACGGGATATTTCAAGTTACGGGCGTGATGAAGAGCCCGGTCTTCCACAAACATTCTTTCCATGAATGAAGGTTCGTGCATTCCCATTATTACCATTATGGGTTTATGATTATCGCACCATTCGGCAAGTTCGTCATCAAATGATTGAACCAGATTTCCTGTAACTATTTCAACTGAACTATTGGTCAACCGGTCAAGGCTCATTTTCAGATTTTCCAGACTGCCTTCCACGCTTTCTTCTTCCTTCACTATTTCCTGACCGGATGCATAGGCAAAGGATACAGGAAGCTGATGAACAGCAAGCACCATTAATTTCGCCTGAAGCATCTCCGCCATCTGAGCTGCATAACGGCAGGCGTTAACCGAACCCGGCGTAAAATCAACAGTTACGATAATGTTATGCATCTGACTAATTTTTTCACAAGGTCAATTTATTTGAGATGCATGCGGATGATGATTATCAGAATATTTCCTGATTTTGGCTAAGACGTCTGAAAAAAGGATCTGCCTATAACCTGAAAGTCAGCAAGAGTAGAGACAAAATTTTTTGTTACCCGAAACTGCGAGTTTGACAACCCGGTTGGCAGATATCGTGCTCGAAGCTTGATATACCTACCTTATTTGCTATTTTTGATAAAACGGAAAGGTTGAAAAGATTTTTGCAGTTCATTACCCTTAGCCTGATAAGTCTTAATTCCTGGTCGCAACATTATTGGCAGCAGGAAATTGACTATCGCATAGAAGTAATGCTTACAGACAGTAATAAAACGCTGGATGGCGAGATTCAACTCCTCTATAAGAACAACAGCCCCGATACGCTGAATTTTATCTGGTTCCACCTCTGGCCGAATGCTTATAAAAATGATCGCACTGCATTAACCGATCAGATGCTCCAAAATGGAAGCACGGAGTTATATTTCGCAGATGAACAGCAAAAAGGATACATCAACAGACTGAACTTTATTGTTGATGATAAACCGGCGCTAATTGAAGATCATCCGCAGCACCAGGACATTATCAAATTACTTCTTCCCCATCCTTTGGTGCCGAATTCATCAATTAGCATCAAAACTCCATTCAGGGTTAAGCTTCCATATGTTTTCTCCAGATCCGGCTATGTTGGATCTTCTTTTCAGATCACTCAATGGTATCCAAAGCCCGCGGTTTATGATGCCGGTGGCTGGCACCCGATGCCCTATTTAGATAATGGTGAATTTTACAGTGAGTTTGGAAAATTCGATGTTGAAATAAATGTTCCGGAAAAATATATTGTTGCGGCAACCGGTAACTTGGTAGATCAGCAAATTAATAAGGGGAGAAAAAAATTACATTATCAGGAAAGCGATGTGCATGATTTCGCCTGGTTTGCCGATAGCAGCTATCTTGTAAAGAAAGGAAAGGCACAGGTTGAGAACCATGAGGTTGATCTCGAAGTATATTATCATAAGAAAACAGAAAAAAACTGGGACTCTGCGCTCAGCATTTTACAACAGACCCTGCTCACGCGGGGAAAATGGCTGGGTCCTTATCCGTATAAAACGGTCAAAGTGGTTGAGAGCCTGGCGCATGGAACAGGTGGAATGGAATATCCTACAATTACAATTATATCCACGCCTTCAGACATCGATGAACTTGAAGAGTTGATCGGCCATGAAGTTGGTCACAACTGGCTTTACGGAATACTTGCTTCAAATGAAAGAGATTATCCCTGGATGGACGAGGGAATGAACACATACTTCGACAACCGCTTTCATCATTGGCGTAAAACGATAAACGGAAATTCAAAAAAGAAAGGAATTGATCTGCTTCCTGAAAATCAGTTGGCAATTGCCAGCCATTCCATGATTTCGATTCATAAAGATCAACCGATAAATACCCCATCCGCAGCGTTCAACCTGATCAACTATAATGCGATTGTTTATGGGAAAACAGCAGAGTGGATGAGTTATATTGAAGACAGGATCGGCGAAGCCGCCTTTGACAGTATGATGCGGGAATATTATCAAACCTGGATATTCAAACATCCGCAACCTGAAGATTTTAAAAATATCGCAGCGAAATATTTAGGTAGCGCGACGGATACTGTTTTCTCATTGCTCGATAAGAAAGGATACATTGTAAAACCCGTTCGCAGGGGTTTGTCGGTGAAACCATTCCTTAGCCTGAACAACACAGAGCAGAAAAACAATTTGTTTATTTCACCCGCGCTGGGATATAACACGTACGATGGGTGGATGGTCGGAGGGATCGTGCATAATTACACTTTACCACTGCCGAAGTTCAAATTTATTCTCGCGCCTTTATATGCAAAAAATTCCCGTCAGTTCAATTATATAGGTAAGGTAGGCTATACGTTTTACAGAAGCAATGGAAGCAACCTCGAAATAAGTGTGAATGGCTCAAAGTTTAATATGGACAGCTTTACGGATTCAACAGGAAAAGAAAACTTTCTGAGATTTCGTAAAATAGTGCCTACCCTGCGGTATAGTTTAGCCAATAGAGATCCCAGGAGCACAATAAAGAAATATATTCAATGGAAAACCTTCCTCATTAGGGAAACAGGATTAAATTTTAGCCGCGACACCATCACGCAAAAAGATGTGATCACATATCCTGAAACAAACAGGTACCTTAACCAGCTATCTGTAGTTATCGAAAACAGCAGAAAGCTATATCCTTACCGCGCAGCGTTCGTTGTAGAACAGGCCGAGCAATTTGTACGACTCAACCTAACGGCTAATTATTTTTTCAACTTTGCCAGGGGAGGCGGTCTGGACCTTCGGTTCTTCGCAGGAAAATTCTTTTATACCAGGGAGAAAACTTTTCTTGTACAATATCAAACCGACACATACCATCTAAACATGACCGGCCCAAAGGGCGACGAAGATTATACTAACAGCAATTATTTCCCTGGCAGAAATGAATTTGCTTATATAACGTTAGACCCAGGCATTTCAACAGCAAAAAATATCTTACGCGGACTGCCTGTAGCACAGATCATGCA
>JAEWDG010000341.1 GCA_023390215.1 Bacteroidota bacterium
ATCGATGTCTGGCAGTGTTGCCCAGGCATTTTCATCATAAGGCTTGATGGTCGGATTATCTTCAGTAAGCCCCAGGCGGAAGCGGATAAAAGCATTCATGTGACTATCCGCAATGTGATGTACCACCTGCTTAACATTCCACCCGCCTTCCCGATAAGGTTCGTTAAGTTGTCCTTCATCCAAACCATTAACGGCAAATTCAAGTTGCGTGGGAAGCGACTGGATATCCAGTATGCATTCTTCTTTCAATGCCTTGCTGAAAGGCTTGGATTCGAATTTTCCTATGGGATAACGCGGATCCTGCATTACTTGTTATTAGCAGGTTTAATATCGTGCAAAGTGATCTCAAAGATCAGCGCCGCCCCGGCAGGAATATCTGCTCCCATTGCCCGCTCACCGTATGCGAGTTCATTTGGAATGAACACTTTCCACTTCGCACCCTTCGTCATCAGTTGAAGTATTTCTGTCCATCCTTTTATTACACCACCAAGGGGAAACGTGATCGGACCTCCATTGCGTTCTGAACTGTCGAAAACTTTGCCATCAATAAGGGTTCCAACATAATCAACGACAACAGTATCCTCTTTTGTTGGATGAACACCATTGGGGTCTCCTGCTTCAAGAATTTTGTATTGCAAACCATCTGGTAATGTAATTACTCCGGGGTTTGATTTGTTTGCATTCAGAAAAGCTCTGCCTTTTGCGATTTCACCTGCAGCCAGCTTTTTATTTTCGGCAGATTTTTTTTCGTTTAAAACTACCATCTGCGTCTGAAGGCAACGGTTAGCATCATCACTGGTTAAAGCAGGAGTTTTCTTTTTATAAACATCATCAATGGCTTTTGCAAGAATCGCGGTATTGATCTGATCGATGCCCTGATCTTTCATGTTTGAAGCAATGTTCAATCCCACTGCATAACTGAAGGAATCTGCCAGGGATTTCATCACAGGGGCGCCCGGGTTAGCCGAAGCTGTTGGTTTTGAGGCAGATTTGGTTGAAGGTTTTTTCGTTTGCGCCTCGGATTGAAGGGATAAGGCTGCCAGAACAGCGAGGGTGAACAAGTATTTTTTCATGTAGTTATTAAATTAAATGCAAAGAAATAGAAGATTAGCTTTCCCTGATCTCTTTACCTGTTAAATGTATGAATACATCTTCCAGGTTAGCGAGTTTCACCTGTTTGGGGCGTTCAAAACCGCTGGCCACCAGGTCATCGATCATCTTGTCGGGCGAATCCAGTTTAATTATTTTTCCTTCATCCATGATGGCAATGCGGTCGCAGAGTTGTTCCGCCTCATCCATATAGTGAGTGGTGATGATGATGGTAGTTCCGCTATTCCGGATGTCACGGATCAGATCCCAAAGATTGCGCCGGGCCTGCGGATCAAGTCCGGTAGTGGGCTCGTCCAGAAAAATAATTTTCGGACGGTTGATCAGGGTGGTCGCAATTGAAAAACGCTGACGCTGGCCTCCACTTAGTTCTTTGGCCTTATTTTTTGCTTTATCTGTGAGGTTAACTTTTTCCAGCAATTCAATCGCGTTCACCGGCTGGTTGTATAATCCGCCGAACAGATCGATCAATTCTTTAAGATTTAAGCCGGGGTAAAAACCAGAAGTCTGTAACTGGACGCCGATCAGTTTTTTAATTTCTTCGGGATCTTTATCGAGATCAAAACCTGCAATCATAACACTTCCGCTGGTTTTGGCTTTGAGCGTTTCCATGATCTCCAGGGTTGTCGATTTACCGGCACCATTGGGACCTAATAAACCAAATATTTCTCCTTCATAAACATCGAACGAGATCCCCTTCACTGCATTGAAATCTCCATAATTTTTTACAAGATCCTTAACCGAAATTACAGGTTCTGCCATAAAAAGTTCTTAGAAAGGGCAAGTTACTGAAAGTTCAAAGTCTAACGTTCAAGGTCTAAAAGTCAAAAGTCAAAAATCAAAAGTTAAAAGTCAAAATTCATAAATTTTAGATCATACTTCACAGATCATAGATCATAACTCTCACATCATAAATCATGTATTTTAATCCAACGGTACGTATTTCTCCAATTCATCCATCATTTTACTGCTTCCTACAAAGAATGGTGAACGTTGATGCAATTCGGTCGGTTCCACTTCAAGGATTCTTTTTTTGCCATTCGTAGCCCGGCCCCCTGCTTTTTCAACAATAAAAGCGAATGGATTGCACTCGTATAATAATCTCAGTTTGCCCTTTGGTTTATCCGTTGTTCCCGGATACATGAAAATTCCGCCTTTGATCAGGTTGCGGTGAACATCGGCAACCATGCTTCCAATATAACGTTGTGTATAAGGCCCTCCCTCAGCTTTTTCCTTCCGCTGGCAAACATTGATATAATCTCTTACGCCTTCTTCATAACGGAAATAATTTCCCTGATTTACTGAATAAATTTTTCCTGCATCAGGGCAAACAATATCGGGGTGACTAAGAGTGAATTCTCCGATCGACTGATCTAACGTAAAGCCATTCACTCCCCTGCGCGTGGCATATACGAGCATGGTAGAAGACCCGTAAATTACATATCCCGCAGCAACCTGTCTTTCTCCTTTTTGAAGAAAATCTTCAATAGTCGCCGGTTTACCTAATTCACTTACGCGGCGGAATACACTGAATATAGTACCAATTGAAACATTCACATCAATATTACTGCTTCCATCCAATGGATCAAAGAGACAAACATATTTCGACTTATTACTTATCTCATCATCAAAAACCATGATATCATCCATTTCCTCACTTCCCACACCTGCGCAACTGATACCGTGTTTCAAAACTCCGGTGAACTGGTTGTTGGCGAACACATCCAGTTTTTTCACTTCCTCACCCTGCACATTCAATGTGCCGGCATCACCAAGAATATCTACCAGCCCGGCTTTATTCACTTCAACATGTACACGTTTGGCGGCCAGTCCCATATCACGGAGTAATCCTGATAACTCCCCCGTGGCGTTGGGGAAATCGCGCATTTGCTGGATGGTAAATTCATCTAAGGTTTGAATCCTTCTGTTTACAACCATAAACTTTTTCGGGTTTAGATTTACAAAGTTAGATTTGCAACCCAAATGAAGCGTCGGCTTCATAGAACCTTCCCCATTTAGCAGCAATCGGGCATGAAAATATATAAATTCGGCGGAGCAAGCATCAATAATATTGAACGAATGCAAAATACCTCGAAGATCATCGGGGAACATGCGACAGAGAAACTGTTGGTCGTAATATCGGCCATGGGTAAAACCACAAACGCGCTGGAGAAAGTAGCAGAAACATTTTTTGCTGAACAAAAAGAGGATGCGCTCCAGCTCTTTCAAAAAGTAAAAAGCGCTCACCTCGATACAGTCAAATACCTTATAACGCAAAGCTGGAAGGCTGCCGAAGAACAATTACAGGAATTTTTCACAGAAGTGGAATGGCTGCTACATGAT
>JAEWDG010000233.1 GCA_023390215.1 Bacteroidota bacterium
GATCTACACGCGCGAAAAGCTTCAAACCCATGCCATAGCCCTCGCGAAACGCCACGTACTGCTGGATAAGCCAACCCCCGAGCGACTTTTAAGAAGGCTGGATGAAAATGAACGTATCCTTCTTGAAGTGTATTCTTTGCTCACTGAGAGCTTCACAAAAAATAAAAGGATCGCCCCTGCGGCTGAATGGTTGCTCGATAATTTTTACCTGATTGAAGAGCATATTTATACGGGGAAAAAACATTTACCAAAAGGATATAGCAAAACTTTACCACAATTATTAAAAGGAGATTCCGCGGGGTTGCCGCGCGTTTATGATTTGGCTGTGGAAATAATTTCCCACAGCGATGGACACGTTGATCTTGCGAATCTTACTGCTTTCATCAACGCATACCAGACGATAAGCACATTAAAAATCGGAGAACTCTGGGCTATCCCAATCATGTTAAGACTGGCCCTGCTGGAAAATATCAGGAGACTTGCGATTATTATCGCTGAAGAGATCAACAACAAAGCGCTCGCAAATGACTGGGCGGATAAGATGATCGAGACGGCGGAGAAAGATCCTAAAAACCTGGTGTTGATCATCGCTGATATGGCCAGATCTGAACCACCTATGGAAGCTACCTTCGTGGCTGAACTTACGCGGCGATTGCAGGAAAAAGGCAATGCACTGTCTCTGCCTTTGAACTGGTTGGAACAGCGTGTGAATGATGTTGGGATCAGCGTGGGAGAACTGATACAGGAAGATAACCAACGGCAGGCGGCAGCCCAGGTTTCCATCAGCAACAGTATTAGCAGTCTTCGTTTCCTGGGTACCACAGACTGGCGGGATTTTGTTGAAGAAACGAGTACCGTAGATGCTATTCTCCGCAAAGATCCAGATGCAGTGTATGCATTGATGGATTTTAGTACCCGGGATCTTTACCGCCATGCTGTTGAAAAAATCGCGAGAACAAGTTCATTCACCGAAGAGGCAGTTACAGAGCTGGTTGTTTTCCAGTCGCAGAAAGCAAAAGAAAAAGAAAAACCCTGCAAGCAAACGCATGTCGGTTATTGGCTTACCGGTAAAGGGTATTACATCACTGTGAAGAATGTTGGCGCGCGTCTATCCTTTGCCGAGAGTTGCAGGAAATTCAGCCGGCACTTGCCCTTATTCGTTTACCTCGGTTCCATTTTATTATTAACGACGGTTGGAACCATTCCGCTGATCGCGCAGGCTGACTTTGATATACATATCGACTGGAAACTGGCGCTGATCAGCCTACTTACCCTGATTGCCGTTTCGCGTCTCGCAGTTGCGCTCATAAACTGGCTGATCTCCATTCTCACCAGGCCTTCACAAATTCCCCATCTTGATTATTCAAAAGGGATCCCGGAGAAAGACAAGACCATGGTGGTAATTCCAACCCTGATCAGCAGTATCAGTGGTATTGATGACCTGGTCGAAAATCTGGAAGTGCGTTTTCTCGCAAACAGAGATGAGAACCTTTATTTCGCGCTCCTCACCGATTTCAAAGATGCAGACCAGGAAACACTACCTGAGGATGAAACACTGTTACAGGCAGCGCGTAACCGGATACTTGCGCTGAACAGAAAATACCATAAAAAAGAGGGTGACTATTTTTATCTGTTTCACCGCCCGAGAAAATGGAATAGATCGGAAAGGAAATGGATGGGATATGAAAGAAAGCGGGGTAAACTGGCCGCATTAAATGCCTTGTTGCGTGGCAAAGCTGAAGATGAATTCATGGAGATCACGGGAGACAGAAATGTTTTTCCAAACATTAAATATATCATTACGCTGGATACCGATACCCAGCTTCCCAGGGATTCTGCCAAACAGATGATCGCCGCGATGGCACATCCACTCAATCATCCTGTTTACAACGAAAAAAAGCGGCGGGTGACGGAAGGCTATACAATTCTTCAACCAAGAGTTTCGAACAGTTTGCCTATCTATAATAATACATTATATGCAACCCTGCACAGCAATGAAGCGGCAACTGATCCTTACACAAAGGCTATCTCCGATGTTTACCAGGACATGTTTGCTGAAGGATCTTTTATCGGGAAAGGTATTTATGATCTTGATGCGTTTGAGAAAGCCCTGGATAACCGGTTCCCGGAAAATCGTATCCTGAGCCATGACCTGCTTGAAGGTTGTTACAGCAGAGCGGGATTGCTCACGGACGTACAACTCTATGAAGAATATCCCACCCACTATGAATCCGATATGATGCGGAGACATCGCTGGGTGCGCGGCGACTGGCAGATTGCCCGATGGATCCTTCCCTGGGTGCCTTCGGCGAATAAAAAGACCGCGAGAAATCCGATAAGCGCATTTTCAAGATGGAAGATTTTTGATAACCTGAGAAGAAGCCTGGTTCCCATCGCTCTGTTAAGTCTTTTTGTATATGGATGGATATTCTCTTCCGCTCCACTCATGTGGACCATCGCCATTGCATCTTTCATTTTAATTCCATCGCTTGTTGGCTTTAGCTGGGATCTCGTTCACAAACCCAGTGACGTGCATTTTCACCAGCAACTTATGTATTCCATCCGCTCCTTCCGGAATGCATTTGTTCAACAACTTCTCGAGCTCAGTTTTCTTCCTTATGAAGCTTTTATGAATTTACATGCGATACTGATCACGTTATGGCGCATGTTTATCAGCAAAAGAAAACTTCTTGAATGGAATCCGTTTTCGAATACGGCGCCTTCCCGGATCAGCATTTTCAGTTCATATAAGAAAATGTGGACAGAACCGGCATTTGCCGTTCTTGTGTATGGATGGCTAACCTATCATGATCTGAATTCGATCCTGTTTGCCCTCCCCTTTCTCAGTTTCTGGATGGCAGGTCCTTTATTAGCCTACGCGGTCAGCAAACCCATACGACCCGAAAAACCTTCTCTGAATGAAGACCAGTCGTTGTGGTTGAGGATGCTTTCAAGAAAGATCTGGGCATTCTTCGAAAGATTTGTCGTTGCGTCCGACAATTGGCTTCCTCCTGATAATTACCAGGAGGAACCTGCGGATCGTATTGCACACAGAACTTCACCAACAAATATTGGCTTATCGTTGCTGGCAAATCTCAGCGCTTATGATTTTGGATATATAAGTATGATCAAGGCTGTTGAACGGTCAGCCGATACCATGCATAGCTTACAAAGGATGGAAAAATTCCGTGGCCACCTGTATAATTGGTACGATACAGAAACCCTTACGCCCCTGTTTCCAAGATATGTATCGACGGTCGACAGCGGTAACCTTGCGGGACATTTACTGGTAATGAAACAGGGCTTGCTCTGTTTGCCGGATCAAAAACTGATTCATAATAATTTTTTCCGCGGGCTTACTGATACCTTGAATGTAACCATTGAACTGGCGCAATCAAAAGATGAATTAAAACGAATCAGGAAACGGATCACCGATAACGCGATCGGCAAATTTGAAACAGTAGATCATGTGTATGAGTTTCTGAATGAATTAGAGGAAGCTGCCGAACGACTGGCCTCGGAACCCGGGTCTATTCAGAAAGGCAAACTCAAGGAGTGGATACAAAAATTCAAAGAACAAATCGACAGCCACAAAGAATTACTGGAGATCCTTGCCCCCTGGTTAAATCTCCATCATATACCGGATAAATTCGCAGAACTGGTGCCGGAATTACCCGCGGTTCCTACGCTGAAACAGGTGGCGCATATAGAACAGATACTGCTTCAAAAAATTACTGATGCGTACGCAAAACAAAACAGCGACGAAGAGATCCAATGGCTCAATCATTTCAGAAGATTAATTACCGATGCTTCCCGTAAAGGAAAGGAAATGATGATTGCCATTGAAAACCTTGCGAACAGATGCCAGCAGAAGGCCTCCGGAATGGAATGGGATTTCCTTTTTGACAAAGCACAGAATCTGCTTTCAATCGGCTACAATGTTGAAGATCACAGAAGAGACGCTTCTTATTATGATCTCCTTGCATCCGAAGCGAGGTTAACCACATATGCGGCAATAGCAATGGGTAAATTACCGCAGGATAGCTGGTTCGCGTTAGGCCGTCAGTTGACCAACCAGGGAAATGCACCGG
>JAEWDG010000250.1 GCA_023390215.1 Bacteroidota bacterium
GTACTGCGGTTGGCAGATCTACGAAATCGATCTCTGTTTTGTCGGGGTTTTTTACATCAGGAATATGTGGTAACGTAAGTTTAACGCCAGACCATTTTCCGAAGTATTTTTCTGTGAGCGCTTTTGCCTGAGCGGGTGTGATATCTCCCACGAAAGTGAGATAGGAACGGGAAGGTGTAATACCTGCTTTATAGGCAGCTTTTACGTCATCAAGTGTGATGCCTTTAATGGTTTCTTCTGTTTCAAATTCTCCCATCGCGGTTTTCTTGCCGTAACTAAGCGCATTGTACACACGGTCAGCGATAAGCTTACTGTTTTTCTCTGTAGATTTAATCCCTGTAAGCGCCTGAGATTTGATCTTATCAAAAGATTCAGCCGGAAAGGAAGGGTGCATAAGGGCGTCCGCCATCAGTGAAAATGCCTTATCGAAGTAACGGGTAAGTGCAGACGCAGAGCCACCGCCAGAATAAAGATTTACTTCCGCGCCAATGATATCCACAGCTTCATCAAATTTGTCTTTTGGCATGCTGGTCGTTCCTTCACCGAGCATTTGCCCCATCATATCATTTACGCCTGCCTTGTCACCTTCAAGGATGGGCCCGCGGTCTATATTCAGAATAGCGCGAACTTTTGGAACCTTATGGTTTTCCACCACCAGCACGGTCATACCGTTTGGCATATTATAAATAACCGGATCTTTGATATTGATAACCGGTGCCGGTCCTGGTTTGGGCTGTTTGGAACGGTCTATTTTTTTTCCGGGCGCCGCTGTTGCCGGCTTCGAAGACGGCGCTTTTTTTACCTGCGCGAATGAAGGTGCAACCATCATCAAACCCAGCGCTACAATTAGAACTTTTTTCATCTTAATAATTTGCTTTTGTGTAGATAATGATGATTATTTTTTAGGAAGATAATACACGATCACCCTCTGGTTTTTGTTCAAATATTTTTTAGCCACCCTCTGGATGTCTTCACGGGTCACCTTACGGATTTCATCAAGAGCCTTATTGATATGGTTGGCATCCTTATAAAAAGTATAACCATCTGCCAGGTTTTCGGCAACACTCAGCATTTGATTGTTATTATCGAGATAATCATTTTCAAACTGATTCTGCAGTTTTGTGAATTCATCTTCAGAGATCAGGGTTGTTTGCAGTTTGGCAATTTCCTCACTCATATCATTAATGAGCGTATCCAGCGGTGTGTCGTTGTTAGGCAATGCATAAGTGATGTACGCGCCATAATCTTCCAGCGCATAATTGAATGACCCTACCTGCAGTGAGTTCTTTTTATCATCAACCATTTTTTTATACATGCGGCTGCTGTTTCCCGAACTCAATACAGATGAAGCCATTTCCAGCGCACGTGAATCTGCATCAGTCATACCCGGTGTGCGATAGGCCATCATCACAGCAGGCAATTGTATGTTCGCATCATAAGCTGTGTCAACAATCTCTGAAGTAATGGGCGCTTCTTCGAATTTCTGTTTTACGATAGGCGTTCCCGAAGGAATATCGCTGAAATATGCGTCAATCAGTTGTTTGGTTTTCGCGATATTGATATCACCCGCAACAACCAGAACCGCATTTGAAGGCGTATAGAATTTTTTGTTGAAATCCTGAAATTCTTTCAGCGTTGCCGCATCCAGATCTTCCATACTTCCGATGGGAACCCAACGATAAGGATGTTTCTGGAAGATCCTTTTCATGATCTCAGCAAGGAAATTACCATAAGGCTGGTTATCGACACGAAGCCTTTTTTCTTCTTTGACAACTTCGTTCTGTGTTTTTACACCAATTTCATTGATCACGGGGTGCATCATTCTTTCACTTTCCAGCCAAAGGCCGGTTTCCAGTTGATTGGAAGGAAAGCGTTCAAAATAAAAAGTGCGGTCCTGTGTAGTGTTCGCATTATTTTGACCCCCATTTGCACTTACGATCTTCATGAATTCGCCACGTTTAATATTCTCAGAACCCTCAAATAAAAGGTGCTCGAAAAAGTGCGCAAAACCTGTTCGGTTGGGTTGCTCATCTTTACTTCCCACATGATACATTACTGAAACTGCAACAACCGGAGCAGAGTGATCCTCGTGAAGGATTACGGGCAAACCATTTTTTAGTTTGTACTCGGTGTACGCCACTTTCTGACTAAACGCTGTTGCGCCAATAGCCAGCAAAGGGAGAATACAAAGAACTTTTTTCATATCTCGATAAATTAGGTCGGGCAAAAATAGGTTGAACTGAAGGTTTGCCGAAATCTAAATCCATTAAATGATGAGCGGCTTAAGGCCCGCCCAAACCCAGTGTTTTCGTCTATGGCCGGTAGTATTTTTCCAGAACAGGGTTGCCTCCAATTCAAATAGTTTTGCATTGCTTATCCTATTTTTATTAATTAATTGAAATAACATGGGAGACAAAGCAGCATTTCTTGAAGCCGTGAAAGCGGGATATAGCTTTAAAGGAGAGGCTCCGCAAATTGGTTGCGCGATGCTGGATGGGGAAGTCTTACCGGAGGCAAAAATCTTTCTACCCCTTAAGACCATGAACCGGCATGGTCTCATCGCCGGAGCAACAGGTACCGGTAAAACCAAGACACTTCAGATTCTGAGCGAATTCCTCAGTGATGCTTCTGTTCCGGTGTTGATGATGGACATAAAAGGAGACCTCAGTGGTATTGCCGCGCAGGGAACAGTGAATGATAAGATCAGCGAAAGATACCAGCGGATGCAACTCAGTTACAGTCCTTCCGCTTATCCCGTTGAGTTATTATCCCTTACCGGCAAAAACGGCGTGCGTCTCCGGGCCACCGTTAGTGAGTTCGGCCCTGTTTTGCTCACAAAGATCCTGGGACTTAATGATACACAGGGAGGAGTGATCGCACTTATTTTTAAATATTGCGACGACAATCAGTATCCGCTTCTTGATCTTAAGGATCTTACAAAAATGCTTCAGTACATAAGTGATGAGGGAAAAGAGGACATCGAAAAGCAATACGGCAAAATATCCACTACGTCTACCGGAACTATTCTTCGAAAAGTTATTGAGCTTCAGCAGCAGGGAGGTGATGTTTTTTTCGGTGAAAAAAGTTTCGAGGTAGACGACCTTATGCGGGTTGCCCCGGATGGAAGGGGTATGATCAATGTGCTCAGGGTTTCTGATATGCAGGACAGGCCGAAGCTGTTTTCTTCATTTATGTTGCAGATGCTGGCGGAACTTTATGCAACTTGCCCGGAAGAGGGAGATCCGGATAAACCCAAACTCGTAATGTTCATCGACGAAGCGCACCTGATCTTCCAGGAAGCCAGCGCGGAGTTGGTGAAGCAGATTGAAACCATTGTAAAACTGATACGGTCCAAAGGCATTGGTATCTTCTTCTGCACCCAAAATCCCATGGATGTTCCAGCCCCGGTTTTAAGCCAGTTGGGATTGAAAGTTCAGCATGCCCTGAGAGCGTTTACAGCGGCAGACCGGAAGACCATCAAACAGGCTGCTGAGAATTATCCTGAAACAAATTATTATCAAACCGACGAGCTGCTTACCCAACTAGGTATAGGAGAAGCCCTGGTTACCATGTTAAATGAAAAAGGCATTCCCACACCTCTGGTTCATGTGATGCTTTGTTCCCCACGGAGCAGGATGGACGTACTTAATGATTCCGAAATAGCGCAGATCAATGCGAACTCTAAATTAGTAGCCAAATACCAGCAGGATATCGACAGCAGAAGTGCATACGAAATTTTAACGGAGAAACTGAGGATCGCGTCTGAACAAGAAGCGCAGGACAAACAAAGCGACAAGAAGCAGGAAAAACCGGAACCTTCAGCTATTGAAAAAGTCGCCAATAATACTGTTGTGAAAAGTATGATGCGCACTGCGGGGAATATGGTCGTTCGCTCACTTCTGGGCGTATTAGGTCTTGGCGGAACAACAAGAAGACGCGCATCATCCAAAAATTCATGGATTTAAGAGCCAGAATTCAAAAGTTTTTCAAATTAATTTTTCGTACATATAATTTTAAAAAGAATAGAAATTGAAGAATTGTTAAAATTCAGCAAATTATTTAGGAAATCTATTGCTTTAGAGTCTTCTAATAGCCCTTTTTTGAAGAATTCTCAAGACTCGCTTTTATTAATTGTTGAAAATCAGTGATCAATGGCCAAACATTCAATATTTTTTTTGCGAAAAATTGGTAAAACTGAGAAGGAAGGATTATTTTGCACTCGGTTTTTCATAGGATATTGGATTTTAAAGCGGGACTAGATTTCTATCTTGGTCCCTTTTTTTTGTCTTCTTCTTTCCGCAAATTGACTAAAGCAATCAGGCTAAGGTTATCCTGTTCTTTTCATCCTTTTTTATTTTCCGTTCTGCCAGTAGAAAATTTATCGCTTCCCAGGTCTGGGTCTCAGAATAGCTCCTCAATTCCTGCAACACCGCCTTTATCTCCATAGGTCCGGGCTTGATAAGTCGTCTGATTTGTGCCTGGATAAGTTCAAATTCACCGCTGCTTAATCTTTTTCGCCGCTTAACGATACAGGTATCGCATATTCCACAGGCTTTAATATCCGTGTCATTGAAATATTTCCCTATAATTACCGCTCTGCAGGTA
>JAEWDG010000263.1 GCA_023390215.1 Bacteroidota bacterium
TTTCCAGCCGAATCTCGCAAACTTTATTTTCAGGGTCAGTTTCCGCACCGAAAAATAATCCCACATCAGCGCGTACGATCTTATCGTGCTTGATCACAGCGAGCTTTTCCCGGATAAACCGTTCCAGGTCATCGCCGGCTTTAAATCCCAGCGATTGAATTATTACGTCCATAGTGTTTTAATTCAAAGATTAAAAATCGTGGTTCATTCCCAACGTTGTCGACTAAATATTACGTTGTTAATCAACTAAAATTAATCACGCCAGGCTGGTCTGGCAATATCTGCGGGAATGTGATCAACAGGTTCATGTATCGCATCAGACACGCGATTAACAAATTTGTTCACGGTGCCTGGTTCATCTTTCTTCTGCGATTTCTTTTTCATTAACTTCCAGGCCAGCAATGCCGCACCTGAAAGAAGAAGCATGTTTTTCAGTTTCATATTTTTTGATTTTTAAATTACGAACTCACCCATAGTATTGCTTCATCCAGTTTGTGATGCGGGAAACCTTTAGCTTCCCCGGGCGCAACGTAACTGAATGCGTTTGTAAAAATTTCAATGGCTTTAGAATCTGTCACTATTGCCATCTTCCGCCATTTACTGAAATGTTTTAATCCAACACCGAGATCCCGTGCTATTGCCCCTATGGTAAAATCGGAAAGCGTAGTATCAAGCACTAAAAGGAAATTGATATGATCCTGCCGGGCGAGGAGTGCTTCAATTCCCGGGATTACAACGCGATCGTAGTCATCAGCATTAACGTCTCCAATTGCTCTAAAACCTGCTGTATTTGCAGGAACGGTGGGGATCTGTTCTATCATGAATGGGTGCTTTAAACCCATTCCCATCAGAAAATAATGTCTACAGAATTTTGATGATGAGGCTGGGTTGATTTGATTGTGTTTGCCAGAATTAGTGCCAGTGCTCCGATACCATTATTGATAAACGCATCTGTCCGGTTTACATTCAATATTCTTACCTATGTTTCTGCACCTGTTCCGATAAACCACAAAACACCAACCAGAATCAGGAGAATCCCTAAAAATTTCAGAAATCCTCTTGAAGCGCCTTTTGTAGCGGAAACCAGGGCTGAAATTCCGAGAATAATTTGAATAGTTGCATTGAACCGGTTTGTACGGAATGTTCCAAATACTTCGGTAGAAAAAAGCCCCCATATACCTCCCGTGAGGAAGAATATTCCGAGAAGAACCGTAAGTATAGAGAGTAGGTTTGTTCGATTCATGGTCTCCGGTTTATTTTTTTTGAAAAAGGGGAATTCAAATTAGTTAGCAACCAGCAACCGTAGTCAGAATCAATTTACAACAAAAATCCTGCTTTTCGGTGGTAACCGGAATATTTCTCAACGCCCCGAAACGCTCATCCCTGTTGATTTTAGCGAATTTTCTACGAACGCCATATTTTTATTGTCAGTCTTGTGTGTTAACGCATCTAAACGTCAGGTTTATGCGCGGAGCGGTAATACGGGCAGTTGGGGGAAGCCGGTGCAACCAGTTCTCCTGTATAGATCCCGCCATAACCAGCAGAGAACCATGTTCAAGAATCAGCGAAACCGTTTTTCCAGAACACTTATGTTTAAATGAGAATTTTCTTTCCGCTCCAAAACTCAATGAGGCTATCGCACCCCGTTTTTTTAATTCAGGTTCTGCATCACTATGCCAGGCCATTCCTTCCCTGCCATCATGATAAAGATTTGCGAGACATGAGTTATACCTTTCGGAGGAAAGGTTCTCTGAATATGTCTTTAACTCTCTTAATACAGGTGTGAAAGGTAAAGCAGTTTTAATCGAACCGGAATAGCGATAGGGAAAATCTCCGTCAGCGTACCAGGCTATTTTTCTTTTTGTTTGTATATGTTTACCGAACATGAAGACTTCATCCGGCTTCCAATCAATTGAATCGATCAGATTTCCAAAATAAAAATCTGCCTGCGTAGCCGGGAATATTTTGCCGTAGTAAAAAAGTTCTCCATCAAAAGGTAGCAGGTTAGTCGGTGAGCAGTCCGGGTTCAACATTATTACACAACAAACCATTTCCCCTGATCATCGAGTGAATAAGATAATCCATTACTCATTTCGTAAACCAGTCTGTTTGTAGTGGAAGATACATATTGATTTCGTTCATAGACACGAACGCCATTATTTTCTCTTGAGAGGTAAACAATCAGTGCGGAGAGTGTGGCTGGGATTTCATGCAGCCATTGTTCTTCCTGTTCTTTTACAAATGCCTGGCTCATATAAAGTTTTGATAAGTAAAATTAAAATCATGCCGGAACGAAAATATGAGGTGATGGAATGATCTATGCTACATTTAGCATTATGTTAATCGGTACACACGTTTCCATAAGCGGCGGATATCTTAATGCTATCGAAGAGGCCAAACGTTTGGGTATAGATACCATGCAGATTTTCACGAAAAATCAGCGGTTCTGGCGGGAAAAAGAAGTTAAGGAAGAAGAAGGAAAACTTTTTCGTGAGGGAATGAAGAAAGCCGGCATTAAGCAGG
>JAEWDG010000298.1 GCA_023390215.1 Bacteroidota bacterium
GCGCAAGATTAACTTCTGATATCATCAGTTATACCGTTCCCGGAAGATACACCATCAACTATTTGCGTTTACCCCTTAACGTTACTTATAACCATAAGCTGGGGCCGGGGAAAATTTTCGGAGGCCTGGGGCCGGAACTGGGGTATGGCCTTAGTGGAAAAGGAAAAGGAGATAATGGAAAAACAGTGAAGTTAAAAATGGATGGAAAAGATATCAGTACAACTTCTTCAGAACTCCATCTTAAACCTTTTGACTATGGCGTGAGTTTTATTGCAGGATATAAAATGGAGAACGGGTTATTTCTTTCCGGAGGTTATTTTCTTGGATTGGCAGATATTGATCCTGACAAAGATTTCACCTGGAAAAATCACGGGTTTACCATTTCCATTGGTTATTTCATGCCGGTAAATAATTGATATCGTTACCTGATCAATTTATGTTCGTAAGCATACTTGATCAATCCAATAAGGCTGTTGGTCTCGGTTTTTCTAAAGATGTTTTTACGATGTGTTTCCACCGTTCTTTCACTGATGAATAATTGTTCTGCAATCTGCCGGTTGTTCAATTCTTTTTCAATCAAACGGATAATCTCGATTTCCCGGGCTGTTAAATGAGTTTCTGAAATTTTTTTTCTTTCGGAAGAACTTCTTTCCATTTCAGTAATTACTTCTTCACTGAAATAAATACCGCCATTGGCGATTTTCTCCAGTGCATTGATCAACTCCTGCTTACCAATATTCTTCAGAATATAACCGGAGATGTCACTTTCTTCAATCATCTGGTTAACAAGGTCGCCCTGGCCGTTCATGGAGAGTGCGAGGATTTTAATAGAGGGAAAATGGTAACGTACCTGTTTTGCGAGCTCAGTACCACTCAGTTCATCCATCATCACATCGGTTAATAAGATATCAGCCGGGTTTTTTTTAAGTTGTTCGATAACGCTGGAAGGAGAGGTGGTTTCAAAAACAATATGAATACTCGAATGTCCGTGTAATAAAGCTTTTAGTCCATCAATTACGATCTGGTGATCATCCACGATGGCCAGTCGAACAGGTTTAATCATACTATTGGTTCTTATTATGAAGTTAAAGGTACGTGTATCGCCACCAGTGTACCATTCCCGATACTGGAATCAATTTCCACGGTTCCTTTCAGATAGGCAACCCGGGTTCTGATGTTCTTTAAACCAATACCATCTTTTAAATTATTAATGTCAAAACCTTTCCCATTGTCTTCAATAGTTGCTGATATGCCCTCCGCATCCCTGATAACCGAGATATCGAGCCTTGAAGCCTCAGCATGTTTTAAAGTGTTATTTACACATTCCTGGATGATCCGGTAAAGCAAACTTTCGGTATCTGAATCCATGCGTTCATTTAAATTCTCCGTATGCAGATCAATATGAATAATCTGCCTGTTAATCTTATCGATAAAAGTCTGCAATGCCTGTTTTAAGCCCTGTTTTTGAATAGCAAGGGGCATCATCTGGTGGCTAACATTGCGTATTTCCCGGCAACTTTCATCTACAAGGTTAAGCATGTTCTCAAAAGAATTTTTCTGTCTTTCGTCTTTGAATTGAAGATCGGATTCAAAAACTGACATATTCATACGGGCGGCACTCATCATTTGTCCAACGCCATCATGCAATTCTGCGGCTATGCGTTTCCGTTCGGTTTCTTCCGCTTCGATAATGGCTCGTGTAGCAACTTCCTGCTGGCGCATCGTTTCAGCCTGTAACGCCAGCTTGTTTTTTATTTGTTTTCTGCGGTAAATGCCGAGCAGTACAAACAGGCTTAAAAGGCTGATACCCGAAATACCCGCGATCAGGTAATTTTTATTGCGAATCTCCGAGTTTTTAAGTTTAATCTGTTGTTCTTTTTTTTCTGTTTGATAGGATGTTTCCAGTTCCGCGATTTTTTCCAGCGTTCCTTCATTCATCAGGGAATCTTTTAGCTGATGTGAACTGTTTAAATATATATATGCGGAATCACTATTGCCAGAAGCCCGATATACATCACTGATCATTAAATAAGCTGTTGCCAGCCCGTCTCTGAACCCGGAATTTCTACTGATATTAATCGAATGATGTAAATGATTTATTGCTGTGGCATATTTTTTCTGCATCAAAAAAAGCGTACCCAAATTCAGATAAGTATCGGCCATTTGCTTTTTGCTTCCAAATGAAGAATCAATTAAAAGGCATTTCCTGAAATAAGTTTCAGCTTCGGCATAATTTCCCGAGTACATTTTGCAGTTAGCTATATTGTCGTAAAAAGTAGATGCATAATATTCATTGCCGGAAGCGCGGCTCCGCTGCAGGCCAACTGAATCCAGTTGTATGGCAGCTTCGTAATTGCCCGTCATTCCTTTAATATTTGCCAGCGTATGCAGTGCTCTGAGGTTGGTACGTTCCTCGCCATCTTTAGCCTGACGGTTTGTTTCCAAAGCTTTATTCAGGTATTTTTCCGCATTGGAAAGTTGCCCCATGGTTTGATACAGCATCCCAATCCCAACAAATACCCGGGCAATGTGTCTTTTGTTTCCAACCGATTCGAATAATTTAAGTGATTCAAAATAATGCCTGAGCGCTTCCTCCGAATTACCTTTCACATTCTCGTATGCAGCCATGCCTGCAAGTGCCATTGCTTTTGTTTCAGCATCTCCAATTTGTTCTGATTTCATGAGCACGGTATCATATTGCAATTTTGCTTTAAGATGATGGGAACTAGTATTCAGTGTGGTTCCAATTGCTGCCCTTGCAAGTAGTTCTTCCTTTATCCAACCGTTTTTACTGGCAATTTGAAAAGCCAGTTGTCCATACTTCATTGCTGAATCAACATCTCTTCCACGAAAATCATTACATATTTCAATGAGCGTGTTTACCCTTTCCTTACCACTGGCGTTTACTAAAACCTGTTTAAGGCTATCATTATAACGGCTTTGGGTATACGATTTCTCACTGGTAAAAATTACAAGCGATAATATAATGACAGGAACTTTTAGATCGAGTTTCATAAACCTAATACATCCTGCATTGAATAAATGCCGGTTTTTCCAGCGAGGAATTCTGCAGCCAGTACGGCACCGGTTGCAAAACCCTGACGATTATGCGCAGTGTGCGTTATGCTGATATCATCAATATTCGATTGGTATTTTATTGTATGCGTTCCGGGTGCGGGATCTATTCGTTTGCTTACAATCTGCAATTCATTTTTTTCTTTCGCCGCGTCTACTGTCCAGCTTTTTTTATTGGGGTTGAATTCAATGATTTGTTTTGCGAGGCTGATAGCCGTACCACTGGGCGCGTCTTTTTTTTCTGTGTGGTGAATCTCTTCAATCATTACATCGTATTCACCATGGCCTGACATTAACTGCGCGAGTTTTTTATTCAACTCAAAAAATATATTTACACCGATTGAAAAATTACTGGCATAAAGTAGTGCAGTACCCGCGCGTTCACATTCGCGTTTTATATCGTCCCAGGCATCCAACCAACCGCTACTTCCACATACAACGGGTGTTCCGGAGTGAAAACAAGCCTCCAGGTTCGACACAACTGAATCCGGACCTGTGAATTCTATCGCAACATCAGCATTTTTCAACGTTTGGTCGTTAAGTAAATTTCTGTTGTCAGCGTCAATGGCTGCCAGAATGTGATGGCCTCGCTGAAGCGCTATCTGCTCAATTGCTTTTCCCATCTTTCCATATCCAATTAATACAATTTTCAATGGCTTAATATTTCCGTTGGATGAAGTGCTCATCGTTATGTTTTAAACAAAGATAAATGAAGGAGAAATTCGATAACTGAGTGTTATCGTCCAATATGCATCACCAGGCTAACCCCGGTTGTGTTGGCTACAGGGCTATAGCCGGCTTTTATTTTAAAGCTGAGATCGTCGCTCACATCAAAAGTTTTAAGATGTGCGTCAACCGCGGCATCTACAACATTCAATCCCCAAAAAGCAAGAAAAAATATAACACTGTAATCCAAATTCTGCCTAACGTCATTTCGAAAATTGCGTATCCTTTCCGGCCTGTCTTTTACGTTGTAATAAGGTTGTTTGATCAGGTAATCGTTTGAGGGAT
>JAEWDG010000017.1 GCA_023390215.1 Bacteroidota bacterium
GAACAGATCTTTAAAAAAACCAATGGGATCGTTGACCAGGAAATGATGTTCATTGATACCCTGTTCATTCAGCCCCCAGTAATCATTTCCTCCAGGGTAGAAATTCAGCGTAACCCATCCGATAACAAATGCAGAAACAATGCGTATGATAAAATAAAAGGCCAGTTCCGGGAAACTTATTTCTGTACGCCTGACAAACTTTAAACGGGTCAATCCATAAAACCCGGTTCCGCAGAAAAGAATAAGCAAAAAATAAAACAAGGTTCCTGTTTGGGCGGAAGGTAGCGAAAAATTTACTCAGCCTGAAACATAGCCTTTACCTTTGTCGCGTTAAGCAATACAAATGGAGATCACTGCACATACAGCAGCGCAGTTGCGCATCAAAGAAGATGAGTTTGAATTAATAAAACAAAAACTCGGTCGTACACCCAATTTTACAGAGTTATGTGCATTCAGCGGCATGTGGAGTGAACATTGTAGTTATAAAAATTCCATCAAATGGCTAAAAACCCTGCCACGTGAAGGGAAAAAAATGCTTGTGAAAGCGGGCGAAGAAAATGCAGGGCTTATGGATATTGGTGGTGGGTACGGCGTGGTATTTAAAATTGAATCTCATAACCATCCCAGTGCCATTGAACCTTTTCAGGGTGCGGCTACGGGTGTGGGCGGTATAAACCGCGATATATTTACGATGGGCGCGCGGCCTATAGCTTCTTTAAATTCTTTGCGTTTCGGAAATATCCATGATCCAAAAACACGGCATCTCCTTGCAGGCGTGGTACATGGTATCGGGCACTACGGAAATTGTTTTGGCGTACCTACAGTGGGTGGTGAGATTTATTTCGAAGAATGTTATCATACCAATCCACTCGTTAATGCAATGAGTGTGGGTATTGTTAGAAAAGGGGAAACGGTTTCAGCCACTGCTGAAGGAGAGGGGAATCCTGTATTTTTCGTAGGTAGCGCAACAGGCAAAGATGGGATCGGCGGTGCTTCTTTTGCCAGCGCTGAAATCACCGAGGATAGTGCAGAAGATCTTCCTGCAGTTCAGGTGGGTGATCCGTTCCAGGAGAAAAAACTGCTGGAAGCCTGTTTGGAATTGATTAAAACAGGTGCTGTTGTAGGTATGCAGGATATGGGCGCGGCAGGAATTATTTGTTCAACCGCTGAAATGAGCGCAAAGGGTAAATCGGGCATGAACATTCAACTGGATAAAGTTCCAACACGGCAAAAAAACATGAAAGCCTGGGAACTACTGCTCAGCGAAAGCCAGGAAAGAATGTTGCTGGTGGTACAGAAAGGAAAAGAAAAACAGGTATTGGATGTTTTCGAAAAATGGGATCTGCCCTGCAGCCACATCGGCGAAGTAACGGGAGATGGCATCCTGAATTTCTATATGCATGATACATTGGAAGCATCAATCCCTGCGGATGAACTTGTTTTGGGTGGGGGAGCTCCTCAATATGACCGGGAATTCAGGCGCCCCGCTTATTTAGAACGGATCGCGGAATTTAATATGGAAGAAATTCCGGTTCCTGAAGATCTTCGCGCCGTAGCGGAACAACTTTGCGCTTTACCAAATATTGCGAGTAAGCGTTGGGTTTATGAACAGTACGACAGTATGGTTGGCGCAGGAAATACATCCACTAATTCACCCAGCGATGCAGCCGTTGTGATTGCAAAACCAACAAATAAAGCATTGGCCCTGACAACGGACTGTAACAGCAGATACGTATTTGCAGATCCGGGAAAAGGCGCGATGATCGCAGTGGCAGAGGCCGCGAGAAATATTGTTTGCTCCGGAGGCGTACCACTGGGTGTAACCAATTGCCTCAATTTTGGAAACCCTTATGAGCCGGAAGTTTATTATCAGTTTGTAGAGGCGATAAAAGGGATGGGAGAGGCCTGCAGAAAATTCGATACACCCGTTACCGGCGGTAATGTAAGTTTTTACAATCAATCACCTGATGGTCCTGTGTATCCAACGCCTACTATCGGTATGGTTGGTTTGCTGGATGATGTGTCTGATAAGATGACGATGGACTTTAAAAAGGCCGGAGATCTCATTTTTCTCGTAGGAGAACCTAAAGATTGCATCAGTTGTTCGGAATATCTGCATAACATCCGGTGTGTGGAATACTCTCCGGCTCCTGATTTCGATCTGGATGAAGAATATTTATTTCAGCAGGGGCTCTATGATCTCATCAAAAATAAACGGGTGAATGCTGCTCATGATATCAGTGAAGGTGGATTGATCATCACTTTGCTGGAATCGGGTTTCCATCGTGAGTTGGGTTTTGAAGTTCTGGAAATGTCCATAGGTGTGCGTAAAGACGCATATTGGTTTGGAGAAGCGCAGAGCCGGGCTGTTGTAACGGTTTCGCCTGAACGAAAATCGGAATTTCTTACTTCCGTGAACAGCCTGGGTATTAAGGTAACGGAAATTGGAGTTGTTACGGCCAATGAGGTGATTGTTGACAATGAAAATTGGGGAAGAATTACCGAATGGAAAAAAAGATATGATAACGCGATCAGCGACCTCCTGTCGGGGAACGAAGCTGAATCTGCATTAACCGCAATATAATGGCACTTGAAAAAAACGCTGAGATCATAATAACCGGTGCTGCTGGTTTTATCGGAAGTTGTTTAGCAGGATATCTTAATGAGTTAGGTTATGAAAACCTGATTTTAGTTGACCAGTTTTCGAGGGAAGATAAAAAGCCAAATTACAGCTCGAAAAAATTTTCAGCACTTATAGAACGTGATGAATTATTCGCATGGCTGAACGCACAAAAAAAGCCGGTAGATTTTATATTCCACCTCGGTGCAAGAACCGATACAACGGAATTTGATTATGCTGTTCATCAGAAACTGAACGTGGAATATTCGGTTAAGGTTTGGAACTATTGTACCATCAATAGTGTACCGCTGGTTTATGCATCCTCTGCCGCGACTTACGGATCAGGCGATCTGGGATACAAAGACAGTCATGAATTGGTTCCACGCCTTAAGCCTTTGAACCCCTACGGGATCTCAAAAAATGAATTTGATAAATGGGTGCTGCACCAGGAAGATCATCCGCCTTTCTGGGCCGGGTTGAAATTCTTCAATGTATATGGTCCCAATGAATACCATAAGGGAAGAATGGCTTCTGTAATTTTTCATTCTTATAACCAGATTAATGCGAATGGTTTTGTGAAGTTGTTTAAATCCCACAAAGAAGGATTCAGGGATGGTGAACAACTCCGGGATTTTATATATGTGAAGGATATTTTAAAGGTTTGTGTGTGGTTGATGAACACAGCTAACCTTCCGTCTGCACTGTACAATTTGGGAACCGGGAACGCGCGTAGTTTCATCGACCTTGTTAATAGCACGTATGCCGCAATTGATAAATCACCTGATATCCGTTTTATTGATATGCCGGTGGACCTCCGCGATACCTACCAGTATTTCACCGAAGCGGATATGCAAAAAATAAGATCCGCAGGGTATACTGAACCTTTTTATTCCCTGGAGGAAGGGGTTGATGATTATGTACGTAATTATTTATCGAAAGGAAAATATTACTAATGAGGATTGCCATTATTGGAGGAGGAAACCTGGGCGTTTCGATCGCTGAAGGATTACTGACCAGCGGGTTTTGTGTACCTGCTGATCTTTCCATAACACGCAGAAATCATGTCGCTCTTTCGGGATTTTCCAGCATGGGTGTTTATGTAACCAGTGACAATGTCAATACGGTCCGAAATGCAGATGTTGTTATTCTTGCAGTGAAACCCTACCAGGTTAAAGAGGTAATCGAAAGTTTCAGATCTCAACTGAGAGAAAATCATATACTGATTTCTGTAGTTACAGGAGTCATGATTCACGAATTGCTTGAAATGGTTTCCATGCAACTGCCTGTTTTTCGTGCTATGCCGAACACGGCTATTGCAATTCGGGAAAGCATGACCTGCATCGCGTATGCGCACGCGTTAGAACCCGATATCAGGTATGTGCATGAATTGTTTGGGAAACTCGGAAAAGTGACCATCATTAATGAAGGCTTGATGGATGCGGCAACGGTGCTGGGCGCCTGTGGTACAGCCTATGCAATGCGTTATATTCGGGCAAACATACAAGGAGGAATTGAAATTGGTTTCGATGCTGCTACGGCAAATCTTATCGCTGCGCAAACAGTAAAAGGTGCAGCACAAATGTTACTGGAAAAGAAAACCCATCCTGAACAGGAAATTGATAAAGTGACCACACCTAAAGGTTGTACCATCGCCGGTTTAAATGAAATGGAACATCAGGGTTTTAGCTCTTCACTCATTAAAGGCATCTCTGCCAGTTATCAGAAAATAAAAAAAGATTAAATTCAAAATTTCCTGCTGCTTACCTCCTCATGATGCGGAAGATAAAGGGGCAAAGCCGCAGAACCATACCATGGGTAAACCTCGGTATCAAATAATCCGGCCTGTATGGCAGGATCAGTTAGCAGTAATACTTTCGCTTCTTCAATTTTGTTCACGTTGAAAATGAACAGACCCCTCCAGGCTTTCTCATTTTCACCGAAAGGTCCTGCAACTGCTAACTTTCCAGCATCTGCAAGCCTTTTAATATTTGCCATGTGTCCCCTGAAAAGGCTATCCATTTCGGGCTGGGTCCATTTCTGATTGGGCCCGGTTTTAAGAATGGCAAGAACGTAGTTCTTCATCCCATATTCATCTGCGCCTAAAGAATCAGCGAGTTGTTTATTATAAACCGTTTTTTGTTGTGCGAATGATAAAACGGTTATCATATAAAATCCCAGAGTTGTAATTAATTGTTTCATCGCCCGAATCTAAACAATTAACAGAAAGCCCGGGAGTCAAAACAAATAATATTCGCACAATTGTTGATAGACAGCTTTCATGTTTTTAATGGCTCAGCATAAATGGATAAACCTGGGTATGGATTTCCTGACCCGTTTCCTTGTTTTCTCTCTGATTGTGGCTGCAGTCATCTTTATTGTGCGGGTTCCTTTGCGCAATTACAAAACCGCAGATCTGTCGGTACTTAAACAAATGGGAAAATGGCGCCATCCCGTTTTATCCGCATGGATGAAACAAATAACTTTTCTTGGTAAACACCAGTTCCTTATCCCCGCTAACCTTGTTTTGATCCTGATTCTTCAATTCCTGTTTCATGAATCAATTTGGGCATTTACATATTTCTCCATGGCTGTTTCCAGTTTGCTTCTGATGTTTCTGTTTAAATGGATGTTTCACAGGAAGCGGCCTGCAGATCCGTATTTTTTCCGGGCAAGAGGAAAAAGTTTTCCCAGCGGTCACGCGATGATGTCGGTTTGTTTTTATGGATTAATATTGATTCAAATTCACAGTGCAGGATTCTCACCCCTGACCCT
This sequence comes from Bacteroidota bacterium, assembly GCA_023390215.1. Lineage (GTDB taxonomy): Bacteria > Bacteroidota > Bacteroidia > Chitinophagales > Chitinophagaceae > Ferruginibacter. Next base: position 5,393 of record JAEWDG010000017.1, read on the forward strand.
TCTTTTAATTACAATTATTGGCGTCCTGCTTATCATATCTATCGGCTTGAGCAGGGTATATCTTGGTGTGCATTACCTGAGTGATGTGCTCGCGGGTTTTGTTATCGGTTATGCCTGGCTGAATATCGGGTCAGCCTTTTTTATGAAGCTCGCGCAAACCTGGTGATCGTATTTCCGGGAGTATCGTTCTA
>JAEWDG010000026.1 GCA_023390215.1 Bacteroidota bacterium
TCATCGCCCGCCACTTCCACCTGTACTTCCTTATATCCACCCACGGTTCCCTCACTTTCACTGAGTAAACTTGTACGCCATCCTTTTTTTTCGCAGTACTTCAGATACATGCGTAAAAGGTCGCCCGCGAAAAGAGACGCCTCATCTCCGCCGGTACCTGCACGGATTTCAAGGATCGCGTTTTTTTCATCATAGGGATCCTTGGGGATCAGCATGGTTCTTAATTCTTTTTCAACTTTTTCCTTTCTTTCTTCAAGCCCGGGCAATTCTGCTTTTGCCATATCACGCATCTCATCGTCGTCGCTGAAAAGCACTTCTTTATTGAAGTCAATATCTTCTATGAGCTTTACGTATTCAGCTCTTTTATTGACGATTTTTTCCAGGCCGCGATATTCCTTGCTCATCGCGCTGTAGCGTTTGTTATCGCTTACGATCTCCGGATTGGTAAGGGCAATTCCCAGTTCATCAAACCGGGCTTTTATCGCATTAAGCTTGTCGAGCATAAGTTTTTAACGCTGTTCATTTAATTTGCAGGGCGCAAAATTAAGGATTAGACCTGAACGAATTGATACGTAAACTCACAGCAAAGCAAGTGTTTTCGGGAAATTCATTTCTCGAAGAGCGAACTGTACTCGTATTTTCCGGCGAAAAGTTAATAGATATTGTTCCCTATTCTGAAGCGGGAGAAGGCCTGGAGCATTTTAATGGTATCCTGTTACCGGGGATGATCAACACTCATTGTCATCTTGAGCTGGCACATATGCAGGATAAAATTCCAAAACGTTCGGGGCTGGTGAATTTTGTAGGCCATGTTGTATCTAATCGTAAAGAAAACGATGAAATTATTGTTGATGCGATAAAGGAAGCCGACAGAATAATGTGGCAAAAAGGTATACAGGCAGTGGGGGATATTTGTAATACCCCTGATACCATTAAGGTTAAAAAAAGCAGCCCGTTATATTATCATAATTTTATAGAGGTGGCGGGATTTCCTCCTGCTGCTGCGGTTCCGAGATTTGAGGCGGCAAAGAATATTCAGCGGGAGTTTACGGCTCATGGTCTGCAGGCTACTTTAACTCCACATGCTCCTTATTCCGTATCACCTGAACTGTTTGAAAAAATCGACAAGGACGTGGATGGGGCTTTGTTGTCTGTTCATAACCAGGAGATCGAAGATGAGAACCGGTTATTTCTTGAACGGACAGGAGATTTTTTAAGGATGTATCAATCGATGGGGATCAACATTGATTTTTTTTCAGAAACAAAAAAAACTTCCCTGCAAAGTTGGCTGCCGTTTATTTCTACTAAGAAGTCGCTTCTACTTGTTCATAACGTGGCCATAGACGAATATGACCTTGAATTTGTGAAGGCATGGGCCTATCAAACGCATTCCGAAGTATTTTTCGCAGTCTGTGCTCAGGCAAATACGTATATCTCTGATCTGTTGCCGCCCATACGAATGTTGCTTGAGAAAAATGTACAACTCTGCCTGGGTACCGACAGTCTTGCTTCCAATGATAAACTTGATCTTGGTTATGAGATCAATCTTTTAGAAAAACATTTTCCTGAGGTAAATATTGGAACCTGGTTAACTGCAGCTTGTGTACATGGAGCCAGAGCCCTGCTCATTTCTGAGCAGTTTGGAATGCTGGAAATTGGCAAAAAGCCGGGTCTGGTATTGATGAAGGGCGAAAAAGCAGGTCGCAGTTTTGAAAGAATTATCTGATCAAAGAACTTCACTCAACACCTGCAGGGTGCGCAGTCGCCTGAAACCGGGAACATGCAATGCATAATAATCTTCATAAGCATGCAGCAGCGTTCTTCTTGTTTGTTTATTCAGATGTAATTCAGCAAACTCTTCCGGTTGCCGCATCATTAATAGTTCTGCAGTAAGGAGCGCCAGGTCCGGCGCAAGAAACTGCGGATGCCTGGGCATTTCCTTTACAAAATAACCTTCCTGCAGATCGAGGAAATATGGTGGATTAAGCTTAGGATCAGGATGTATTTTAAATCCAAAAAAATCGGCAAGGTTGAGTGCGAAGAACAAAGGAAAATTAGCTGCAACATTAGCGGGCGCTTTATCCAGATGAATCAAAGCGTCTTCAACAAAAGCAAACAGATCAGCATTTGATTCGGGTTGCTTCAGGCAATGATGTAGCAGTTCCACCATGAACAATGCAATGCTGTTATTAATTACATCGGTTAAAACAGAATTATACAAAACCGCCCATGACATTTCCCGGATACGCTGCATATTTTTTTGTTCATGGTGATAAACCTGTAGTTCAAGAATGGAAGCAGGCTGGAACATAGCGGCTTTAGAACTTCCTTTTCGCGAACTGCGTACAGCATTAACCATGTAGGTTTGCAATCCGAACAATTCCGTATATGCAGAAACCACAAGGCTGGTCTCGCCATATTTTATTGATTGCAGTATGATAGCCCTTGTTGTATGGGTCATGGTTCCGTAAAGCTTAAGATCATTCCGCTGTAAATATCTTTCCTTTGCAGGATAATCAAATCATTTCCGGCAAATGTGGAAACAGCTTGGTGAGTTTGTTCTCAGATTCCGAATTCTTTTATTATTTGTTCTTGTTGCATTAACCGCGCTCATGGGTTTTTATGCCTCGAAGGTTAAGCTGAGTTATGAATTTTCAAAAGCCATCCCCATAGATAATCCTAAATACCAGGATTACCTTCAGTTCAGAAACACATTTGGTGATGATGCGGGTATGCTGGTTATCGGCATCCAGACGGATAGCCTGTTTCAGGAAAAAACATTTAAGGCTTACCGTGAGCTTCAGCAAAATATCAGACAGCAGCCATTCGTAGAAGATGTGCTGGCTGTTCCCGGCGCGGTCGCACTGATGAAAGACAGCGTGGAAGAAAAATTAAATGCCCGACGCATTTTTGATTCGACAAACATTACACAGTCCGCGCTGGATAGCTCAAGAGCATTTTTTGAAAGCCTTCCATTCTATCAGGGCCTTCTTTATAATCCCTTAACACATGCTTACCTGATGGCTGTGCGGGTGAATAAAGATGTGATGAATACGCCGGCCCGTTCAAAACTCATCGCTGGAATTAACTGGGAAGCCGAAGGGTTCCAACGAAAGTCGGGAGTAGAAGTGCATATGAGTGGACTGCCCCTGATCCGCACCATGGTTGCTGACCGGATACAGAAAGAAATGCGCGTCTTTTTGGTGAGCTCCATGTTATTAAGTGTGCTTATCCTGCTGCTTTTTTTCCGTTCACTCTCTACCACTTTATTATCAATGGCGGTGGTCGCGATAGGCGTAGTTTGGACGCTGGCATTGATTTACCTGTTTGGTTATAAGATTACATTGCTTACTGCGCTGATCCCTTCTCTTGTTGTTGTTATCGGCATTCCCAATTGTATCTATTTTATTAATAAGTATCACACGGCCTATCTTTCGCTGGCCGGGGAGACAGGCAGTAACATCCGCAGGCACAAGGCCCTGGTAAGCATGGTGAGTAAGATGGGTATTGTAACCCTGTTCTGCAACCTTACGGCCGCAATTGGTTTTGCCGTATTTGCACTTACTAAAAGCGCGATATTAAAAGAATTCGGGGCGGTGGCAGGGGTTGCGATCATGCTGATCTTTGTGATTTCTTTTATCCTGCTTCCGTCGGTACTGAGCTTTTTACCTGTTCCTAAGCCAAATCAACTCAGGTATCTAAGTAATCGCACCATTACCCGTTTGCTCGACCGGATCGAGATATGGACGGTACATCATAAAGGACCGGTACTGGCTTCAACCGCGGTTGTGCTTATTTTCTCCGTGATCGGCGTGATGAAATTGAAATCTGTGGGGTATATCGTAGATGACCTCCCTAAAAAAGATAAGATCATTACCGACCTGAGATTTTTTGAGAAAAACTTCAAAGGGGTAATGCCTCTGGAGATCGTTATTGATACGAAAAAGAAAAATGGACTGACGGGTATGCGGGCTTTGTCGGTTTATGAAAAAGTAGATTCACTTTCCGCCTTCATTTCCAAACTCCCCGAAACGAATCGTCCGCTCTCTGTAGCCGAGGGGTTGAAGTTCGCGAAGCAGGCCTTTTATGAGAATGACTCTACCCAGTATTTGATGCCCAACAGTTTCGATGGGGCGTTTGTGGCCGACTACCTGAGGCCGGCAAAAGGTGGAAAGGCAAACAATTTATCGAAGATGATGACGGCATTTATTGATAGCAACCGTCAGCGGACCCGGCTAAGTGTAAATATGGCCGATGTGGGCACTGTTCATTTGCCGGAGGTAATAGACACGATCAGAAAGCAGTCGGACAAAATCTTTGACAGCGCGCAGTTTCATGTTACGTATACGGGAACCAGCATCACCTTTCTGGAGGGGAGCTGGTTTATAATTAACGGGCTGAAAGAGAGTATTTTATGGGCCTTTGGCTTAATAGCGGTATGCATGTTATATTTATTCAGATCCTTCCGGATCCTGCTTTGTTCCCTGATTCCGAACCTGGTACCGCTGGTGATTACAGCGGGTATTATGGGTTGGGTGGGTGTACCCCTTAAGCCATCGACGGTGTTGGTTTTCAGTGTGGCTCTGGGAATTGCAATAGATATTACGATACGATTCCTGGTCAATTACAGGCAGGAGCTCCCCCGTTTTGAAGGAAGTGTGGAGAAAACAGTGCGGAATACGGTGCAGGAAACAGGCTTAAGTATTATTTACACCGCAATGGTACTCACGGCCGGCTTCATAATTTTTTGCGCCAGTAGTTTCGGAGGAACCTTCGCTTTAGGCTGGCTGACTTCCGTCACCCTTGTGGCTGCAACCCTTACTAATCTTACGTTATTGCCTGTATTACTGTTAATTACCGCCCGTAAAAAAAACTAACCCGGTTTGCAGCTATCGGGAATTATTTTTTGTCAATATGTTGTTAATTGAGGTTTTTTAAGCTTCATAAGCTATCTTGCAAATTCTTTAAACGAAACTAGACTTGTATGAGAAAATTTTTC
>JAEWDG010000089.1 GCA_023390215.1 Bacteroidota bacterium
ACCAGGGTCTGTATATTTTCTGAATTTTCAATATCTGTCTTCATGTTAAAGGTCTTTTCTGGTGAATCTGTGTGTAGAATACAATAGTGGGAAAACTATCCAGGCGATCATCGTAATTGCTGATATAAGCATCCCTAACCGGGTGCCAAAAAAATCCTGGAATACGGCTCCGGTATATCCCATCAGGGCGGATACGTCCATACGCAGTAATACCAGGATCCTGCTCAGGTCGATGGGATTTAAAAGCGACATACCGATCATGGCTTTCTCAATCGGGTAATCCGCGAATTGAAAGAGGAGAAACAAAACTACACCATCAAATAAAATAGAGAAATACAACCATAATAAAATGGCGATCCCAATGCCTTTTGCTTTGTCTCTCGATCTAACGTATGCAACCAATGCAATAGAGATGAAGATCAGCGTTTGGAACAAACCAGTGACAATTATGCTTAAGCCCAACCCATCAGGACTAAATATCAGAACCGGGATTGCAACGCCTACTACAAATCCGGAGCAGAGCGAGGCTGATAGTCCGTAAAAAAAGCTCATCCAAATTTTCTTCCTTCGTAATGGCTGACTTACCAACAACTCAATGAACTCTGAACTGTTGTACATATAGATAGCTGAAAAAATAATGCTCACCAGCGGAACAATGAAGATCACCAGGTTCATCAGGGTTAATAAGCCTTTGCCCGGATCATCTTCCAGGCTGAACACGCTGAAGCTGATCACAGCAAGAAACAATGTATAGGCGATCACGATTTTGTTTCTCGCGATGTCCAGCACGATATATTTTACGATCTTATTCATTGGTTAGTTTCTTTGCCAGCCCCGCAACCGCTTTTCCTAATCTTTCTTCTGAAGTTTTTTTCTTCAAATCACTGATGGTATGAGAAAAAAGAATATTCCCCGATTGCATGTAAATAATATCCGTAGCCATTTCTTCCAGTTCACTCAATACATGAGAGGTGATCAACACGAGCTTTTTATTTTCCACCGCCTGCTGAATCTTATTTTTTAAAGCTTCAGCAGAAATGGGATCCAGTCCCGCCGTCGGTTCATCCAGGATCAGAATCGGAGGATTGAAAAGAAACGCGATGGCTGCGCTTACTTTTTGCATCGTGCCGCCGGATAATGTGCCTAACCGTTTTTTACCGATCGTTCTTAAGCCATAGGCATTCAGGATTTCTTCATCAAGCACGTTATTTTGTTTGCGAAGGTCTATCAGCATCGATAACAACTGGTCAATACTCATGTTATCCGGGTATCTGCCAATCTGTGGCATATAGCCGATATATTTTCTGTAGTCCCAGGCGCCAATTGCCTTCTGGCCATTAACCATAATATTTCCGGAATCGGGAACTACCATCCCAAGAATCGTCTTGATGAGGGTCGTCTTCCCGCAACCGTTAGGGCCCAACAGAGCCACGCACTGTCCGGAATTTGCCTCCAGGCTCAAATTATTCAATACCTGCAGCTTACCGAATTTCTTGCTGATGTTTTCTACTGTTATCACAGGTCGAGCGCTTTCATTAGTGGATGTGGGTCTTTCAGATTTTCGGGAGTCAGGCTGGGAATCATTTTTTCTGATTTGTCCATCAGTCCCGCGATAAGGCTTCTGAATAAGATCATGGCGACGGGATTTTTTTCCATGATCATGCTGTATAAACTTACAGGGCGGTAGGGGATATCTCCCAAACCATCTTTTTTCAGGTCATAACCATCGTATTTATCCCAGTAATTATGTTCAAAATCATTCAAAACCAATGAACCGTTAGTGCCAACATCAAATGAATTTCCAATGAAATTATTGTAGGAAAGTTTGATGTCCATACAGCTTGCCTGGATTTTCAGACCCCAGCCATTTCTTAAAAATTTGTTCCGGTACATGTAGATCCTGCTTGCACCTTCCATATAAATGGCGCTGGTGTTTTTTTCGAAAAAATTTCCTTCGATATAACTGTCAGAGATTTCTTTCAGCAGGATCCCATACGCTGCGTCGCCCCAGTTTTCGCGAAACCAGTTATGGAACATCTTTACCTGTTTTGAAAACATTACTGCAACACCTGCACCATTATTCTCAAACCGGTTAACGGCATATGTGTCATTGTTGGAAAACATGAAATGCAATCCGTAACGCAGGTTTTTCGCTGAAATATTTCTCCAGATAACAGAGTTTGTTACAAACTCAAAATAAATGCCGTCTCTGTGTCCGGAAATGTTATTCCCTATGATCTGCATGCTGTCACAGGTCCAGCAATGAACGCCATTGCCGCTTTGTTGCTCTTCAATCTTATTCGCGTTGATCTGGTTGTCTATAATCCTGCAGCGTAAACCGTTTTGTGTGTAAATGCCAAAAAAGCAATTATCCAGGATATTTTTCTCAATCGTTACATCTTTCCTGCCATAGATCTTGATACCTGCAAAATCAATCAGGCTTGAAACTCCAGAATTGATAACCTTCAATCCTTTTATCAGTACACTATCAGCTTTAACCGAAAAGTTTTCAAATTTCCCCTCCCCATCGATTACAGGGTAGTTAATACCGATGAGGGTAAGCGGCTTATTGATAATGATATTTCCCTGATGGTATGTTCCGGCTTCGATATGAATAACATCAAACGGACGCGCTTTGTCTATTGCTTCCTGTATAGACATGCCCTGCTGAATAACAATAGTTTCTGCCTTCAGAATTTTTGAGGCGAGAAGTGTCAGTATCAGCAGAACACAAACCTGTATTATTGAACTTTTTCCCATCTCACCTCTTCACCGCCGTTGGATTTCCGGACTTCATTTAAATTCATTTCATCTGAGAATGCTATCAGGTTCCCATGCATCGGGCAGCGAATCTTACTGTCTTTTAGCAGCAGGGCTTTTTTCGCATCTATGAGTTCATTTCCATTTGCATAGTCCACAAGGTAGATTTTGTCAATGAT
>JAEWDG010000350.1 GCA_023390215.1 Bacteroidota bacterium
TTAATTCATTAAGTGCCTTGTTTTCAGGGGCACTGGATGCAGGGGCCTTCCATACTTCTCCTTTAATGTGAATCACTTTGGTTTGATTATCATTATAAGTGATGGTAATGGTTTTATTGAATGCACCCTCGGCCGCGGCATTATAACCCACATTGATATTTGTGGAAGCACCGGGATTAACAGAAGCGTCTTTCTCCCATTCAGGTGTGGTACAGCCACAACTTGCCTGAACATTGATGATCTTAAGCGGTTCCTTACCGGTATTACTCACCTCGAAAGCATGATGTACCGGCTTCCCCTGTGGGATCTTTCCGAAATCAAACTCTTCTTCCTTCAGTTTCAGGGCAGTTTCTTCTGTTTTCTGAACAGCGTTATCGGATGCCGCCACATTTGTTTGCTGTGAAAACGAAGTGAAAGAGATCAATCCCAACGCGAAAAAAAGTACAATTTTCTTCATTGACTTATATTGAGGCTTTCAAAGATACAAAAACGCAGGATAAGCATACAAATTGCAGGGCGTTTGGTGAATATTTAACATAGCCCCCTAAAATCGTAGTTTTGCGGCAATATTTGCTATATGGAAAAAAGGGACCTGGCGCAGGAGGAGAAACTCAGCTTCGATAATTTCAGAAACGAGATCATTAAGGATTACCGTGTTTGTGTGGAAAGCCGCGAAACCAGTTTGCTGGGCAGGCGGGAAGTACTTACCGGTAAGGCTAAATTCGGGATTTTTGGCGACGGCAAAGAAGTGGCGCAGGCCGCCATGGCCAAGTTCTTCCGGCCCGGCGACTTCAGGGCGGGATATTACCGGGATCAGACCTTTATGTTCGCAAGCGGACTGGCAACTGTGGATCAGTTCTTTTCCCAGTTATATGCCGATCCCGATATTAAACACGAGCCTTTTAGCGGTGGCCGGCAGATGAATGCGCATTTTGCAACCCCGTTTGTAACGCCCCAGGGCGAATGGCTCGACCTTGTAAACCGTAAAAATGTTTCTTCCGATATAGCCCCAACGGCGGGTCAAATGGTCCGGGCCCTGGGCCTCGCCTTCGCCTCCAAAACCTTTAGAGAAGTGGAATCACTGCATAAATACGATTCCCTTTCAAATAATGGAGAGGAGATCTGTTTTTGTACGATCGGTGATGCTTCTACCAGTGAAGGTCAGTTCTGGGAAACCATCAATGCGGCAGGGGTACTACAGGTGCCACTTGCGGTTTTTGTCTGGGATGATGGATACGGAATCTCGGTGCCGAAGAAATTTCAGACCACCAAAGCATCTATTTCGGAAGCGCTCGCCGGTATGCAGCAGGAGCAGGGCACTAACGGTATTGATATCTATAAACTCAAAGGATGGGATTATGCGGGCATGTGTGAAATACTGGAACCTGCCATTCAAAAGATAAGAGATACCCATATACCCGCATTGTTCCATGTTGAAGAGATCACACAGCCGCAGGGACACTCAACTTCGGGTAGCCACGAGCGTTATAAATCCGGAGACAGGCTTGAATGGGAAAAAGAGTGGGATTGTATCAAACAAATGCGGGAATGGATCATCTCAAACGCTTTGGCAGAACCGGAGGAACTGGATGAAATTGAAAAACAGGCACAGGCGCACGTTAAAGAGGCCAAACAGCTTGCCTGGGACCGGTACCTGGCCCCTGTAAAGGAAATGGTCTCCCATGCGGCGGATATGCTGGAAAGATCAGGAAACGGAAAAGTGAACAGGATCTCCGCAGACCTGCGGGCAATTCGTGAACCAATGCGCAGGGATGTGATGAAAGCCCTGGCGAACGCCTGGGAACTGCTGGGTGAAACTGATCCCTTAACTGCAGCAATCAAAGCTATGCATGCTGAACTGGCTGAAAAAGCAGTTGAACAGTACGATGCTCATCTTTATAATGAAGGACCAAAATCGGCATTAAAAGCGACACCGGTTCCGGTTTATTATCATGCTGATGCTCCTATGCTGAATGGATTTGAAGTATTGAATAGATATTTTGACCAACTGTTTGCAACAAATGATAAAGTGGTTGCTTTTGGTGAAGACCTTGGTTATATCGGCGACGTAAACCAGGGTTTCAGCGGCTTGCAGGAAAAATATGGGAAGGCGCGCATTTTCGATACCGGCATCCGGGAGCTTACCATCATGGGGCAGGGGATCGGCCTTGCACTGCGTGGACTGCGCCCCATCGCGGAAATTCAGTATCTGGACTATTTATTATACGGGCTTCAGCCATTGAGTGATGATGTATGTACAACGCACTACAGAACTGCGGGACAGCAATCTGTTCCCCTTATCGTTCGTACCCGCGGGCACCGGCTGGAAGGGATCTGGCATAGTGGCTCTCCGATGGGAATGATGATCCATTCGCTTCGGGGTATGCATATATGTGTTCCAAGAAATATGACGCAGGCGGTAGGTATGTATAATACCCTGCTACAAGGTAACGATCCGGGTATCATCGTTGAATGTTTGAATGGGTACCGGTTAAAAGAAAAACTTCCGGGAAACCTGCTCGCTTATGCGGTACAGTTAGGAAAACCGGAGGTGATCAGGGAAGGGGAGGATCTTACTATCGTAAGTTATGGATCAACGCTCCGCATAGTGGAGGATGCTGCAAACCAGCTGGCAGAACAGGGTATATCATGCGAGATCGTTGACGTACAAACGCTTTTGCCTTTTGATCTGGATCATGATATTTTAAAGTCGTTGAAAAAGACCAGCCGCATTTTGTTTGTGGATGAAGATGTACCGGGCGGCGCCACCGCATACATGTACAATCATGTGATCGAAGTTCAGGGTGGTTACCGTTTTCTTGATACTGCACCCCGAACATTGTCAGCGAAAGCACACCGGCCTTCATATGGAAGTGATGGTGATTATTTCAGTAAACCGAATGCAGAGGATGTGGTGCGCCTGGTAAAAGACATCATGCGGGAATAAGCATGGATCACCTTAATTTTCTTTACGCCATTGAGATCCTGGGAACCTGTTCTTTTGCGGTTTCCGGCGCTTTTTTCGCCATGGAAAAAAGGCTTGACCCGTTTGGTGTATTGATTCTCTCATTTGTAACTGCGATTGGCGGGGGAAGTATCCGCGATATAGCCCTCGGGGAACTGCCGGTGGGATGGCTGCAAAATGAAACCATTATTCTGGTGATCTTTGTTTCTGCGGTGGCAACCATGTTCTTTGGCTCCTGGCTCAGAAAGATCAACACCACTTTATTTCTTTTTGATGCGATGGGCCTGGGTTTGTTCACCATTATCGGACTGGAAAAAGCGCTGGCACATCACCTAAGTCTCGAAGTCTGCGTAGCACTGGGAACCGTTACCGGTTGTTTTGGCGGTGTGCTCCGCGATGTGCTGCTGAATAATGTTCCATTGATATTTAGAAAAGAGATCTATGCCCTGGCAAGTATTGCAGGGGGCGTATTTTATTTTGCGCTCAGAGAAACTCCATTGAACAATGATGTAGCGAAGATCATCTGCATTTTGCTGATCTTTTTTGTTCGGGTGCTGGCAGTGCGCAATAAATGGAGCCTTCCCGCATTTTACCTGAAACAGGAATTGAGAAAGCGGGACTAACGGAGGTTGTGATAGACTTTCTGAACGTCGTCATCCTGCTCCAAATGATCAACCATTTTCAGTACTTCATTGGCCTGATCTTCCGGTAACTCCACTGTGTTCGTTGGTATGCGGGTGAGTTCGGCACTTATGACTTCGATCTTTTTTTCTTCAAGGGCTTTAGCCATATTTCCGAATTCCGTGTAGGGTGTGCGGATGATAATATTTCCTTCCGCATCTTCCCCGATCTCCTCGAGTCCGTGATCGATCAAGTCGAGCTCCAGGTCTTCTGCATTTTGTCCGGCGTTTTTAACCTTAAACTCACCCATACGGTTAAACGTAAATGCCACAGAGCCGGAAGTTCCCAATGCACCGCCACCTTTGGTAAAATGCATCCGCACATTGGCAACAGTGCGGGTAGGATTATCTGTTGCGGCTTCCACCATTACAGCCACACCATGGGGAGCATATCCTTCGTAAACGATTTCTTCGTAATCGGTTTTGTCTTTGCCGGAAGCCCGTTTGATGGCCGCTTCAACGCGGTCTTTGGGCATATTAACAGCCTTGGCATTGAGGAAGCAACGACGAAGGGCGGGGTTATTATCCGGATCAGGTCCGCCGGCTTTAACGGCAATGGCGATCTCTTTCCCGATGCGGGTGAAATTCTTTGCCATTTTATCCCAGCGGGCAAACATGGCACTCTTCCTTACTTCAAATATCCTTCCCATGATGAATTAGAACGATTTGGTGTTTGAGGGCTGCAAATGTAAGAAAAGCGCCGCAAGGAAGAAAAATGATGGACCATGCACCGGTGTAGATGATAGCCCCGATAGAAGCGAAGCGTATAGCGGGATTCCAATGCGGGGATATGCACCGGGGCTCATGCTCCCAAAATCAATCATGTTTATCTTCGCGGCATGGACCGGTTTTTTTCTTTCGATGAATTATTTGATTTTACGGAGCAAGTTTTTCTGAAGATAGGTTGCCCTGCAGCCGATGCAAAGCTGGCAGCAGAAACGTTGCTGAGCGCGGATTTGAGGGGAGTTGACAGTCATGGCGTGGCAAGATTGTCGGGTTATGTGCGGCTTTGGAAAGCTAAAAGGATCAACGCGAACCCGAAGATTGAAATTGTACATGAAAGACCTGGTACGGCGGTGGTCGATGGTGACTCGGGTCTTGGTTTAGTGGTGGCACCGAAGGCAATGCAGATCGCGATCGATAAAGGAATTGTAACGGGTGCCGGATATGTGAGTGTAAGGAACAGTAATCATTTCGGCATCGCAGGCGTGCATGCAATGATGGCTTTACAACATGACATGATCGGGATGGCGATGACCAACGCATCGGCGCTGGTAGCGCCCACTTTTTCGAAACAACGGATGCTGGGTACCAACCCGATTGCAGTGGCGATACCTGCAGGAACCGAGGAAGCTTTTGTTGCTGACTTCGCTACCACTACGGCATCGAATGGTAAACTGGAAATTCTGCAACGTAAAGCACAGCCTGCCCCAACGGGATGGGTGCAAACTGCGGAGGGGCAACCGAGCCGGCACGCACATGCACTGAAAGATGGCGGCGCTTTGTTGCCACTTGGAGGAAGCCGCGAAGGTGCAAGTCATAAGGGGTACATGCTGGGAAGTATCGTAGATATTTTTTCCGGAGTGTTGAGCGGTGCGAATTATGGACCCTGGGTACCGCCCTTTCCGGCGTATGTACCCATGCCTGAGCAAATGCCCGGAAAAGGAATAGGCCATTTTTTCGGAGCGATGCGGATAGATGGTTTCAGGGAGGCCGGGGATTTTAAAAAAGATATGGACCAGTGGATCCGCGCTTTCAGGAATGCAAAACCCGTGAATGGTCACGATGCAGTGGTAATTCCCGGTGATCCTGAAAGAGAATATGAGAAAGAAAGGTCAGCGCATGGAATTCCTCTGAACGAACTGGTGGTGGAAGATTTAAAAGACCTGGCAAAGCGACTTTCTCTGAAGTTTTAGATATCTCTTTGAAATGGGTAATCAATATCGTACGCCCAATCTTTTATAGATAAAACTCATCAGCCAGGCGGGTCCGATCAAAAGGAATTGTACATCTTTAAGAAATGATGGTTTCCTGCCCTCCATTTTATGCCCGTAGAATTGACCGATCCATGCGAGAACGAAGATTCCGGCAAAAATGATCCATGGATGGATGGGCGAAAAATCAGATATCAACACTGTGATAACCATACAAAGGACTCCGAAGATCAACATACCGATCCAAATGGTTTTAGAAAGGCGCATGTAATAAAATAATAAGAACACAAGTCCGAGTTGTCCCAGGCTGATTTTCAAATCCGCGGAATGTATAGGCAGTACAACCAGATCGAGCAATCCAAATATGGAAAAAAAGATTAGCGGCACACAGAACCAGTGGATGATTTCATTTCTGTGATCCTGGTGGCTTTCAGCATATTCAGCTAACCACTCGCTAAGCGGACGCATTGGGCAAAGGTTTCCCTAAGTTACTAATTACCAAAAGCTTCGGAACGTCAATAGGGAGAAAAATATTTTGTAGATTTTTTTCGCCTTCATAAACTAAAATTGAAAACCTGCCGTTTATAGTATGGTTTTTCATAGGATATTGGATTAAAACGGGCTTTGATTTCTATCATGAGCCCTTTTTTATGCCCTGGCGATATTGCATCCGTGTTAACTAGCGTAAATGTATTTTTGATGGCAAACTGAAACACATTTACTGCTGAATTATCTCCCGCTGATCGCGCGGATTTCCGCGGAGTGGGTTCAGACCCCTCAATTTGGTTTATCCCCTTGACAAGGTGATTTGCGACGGTTACGGCGGGTGTTTAATAGTTCCTGAAATAAAAAAAGGAACTCCGAAA
>JAEWDG010000266.1 GCA_023390215.1 Bacteroidota bacterium
CGCGTACACGAATCTGAAAAGCAAAACCTGGGAGCCATCGCAGAATCATTGGACTCGATGGCCCTCGCGCTCGAAAAGTCTTTCGGTGATATTCAGACTAGAGAATGGATGCAAATGGGTATCGCGCAATTAAATGAAAAAATGATCGGCATCAGAGAGATCCAACCCCTTGCGGAAATGGTGATTGAATTCCTGACCGAATACACAGAATCTTTATTAGGCGCTTTCTTTATTGTCTCCAATTCTGACACTTTGAGTTATGTCTCCGGTGTAGGGCTGGACGCAGAAAAAATGCGCCAAAGTTTGAAATTCGGTGAAGGCATAGCCGGTCAGGCTGCGGTTGCGCGTAAACCTGTAAAAGTGGAATTGCCCCCGGACACTTATGTGCTGATGCATTTTGCCGGTGGACAGATAAAACCGAAACAACTCATCGCCATACCTGTGTTTTATGAGAACAAATTAAAAGCGGTGATCGAATTCGCCTCGCTCAGGGATTTTACAGAGGCTGAAGAAAAATTGTTCCTTACCATGGCATGGAACATCGGTATAGCATTACACTCAGCGCTCGATCACCAGCGCATGCAGGAATTATTGCACGAAACACAGGCGCAATCTGAAGAATTACAGGTTCAGCAGGAAGAACTGGAGAACATCAATTCTGAACTTGAATCACAAACTGAAAAGCTACAGGCCTCTGAAGAAGAACTCAGGGTCCAGCAGGAAGAATTACAGCAGGCCAACCAGGAACTCGAAGAACGCAGCAGGTTACTGGAAGAAAAAAATGAACTGATCCTCGAACGAAATCTTGATATACAGAAAAAAGCAGAAGAACTTGCCCTGAGCACAAAATATAAATCGGAATTCCTGGCCAATATGTCGCATGAACTGCGCACGCCGCTGAATTCCATTCTATTGCTGTCCAGACTTCTCACCGAAAATCATCAGAACAATTTGAATGATGAACAGATTGAATACGCTTCAGTGATCCAGAACTCCGGTAAGGGTCTGCTGACATTAATAGATGAGATCCTTGACCTTTCGAAAATAGAAGCAGGAAAAATGGATCTGGATTATTCGCAAATCAAACTTAGTGATCTGTTCGGCGATATCAATGCCCTCTTCTCCCCTTTAGCAAAGGACAAAGGAATTTTCTTTGAAGTGAATATAGATGAAGCGGTGCCTGTGATGATAGAAACAGACAGGTTGAGGCTGGAACAGGTTCTTCGTAACCTTATTTCAAATGCTTTGAAATTTACAAGGAAGGGCACCGTTTCGCTGAATGCGGTTATGCGGAATAACCTTATCGCTTTTGTAGTAAAAGATACGGGTATCGGAATACCGCAGGATAAACTGAAAACCATATTTGAAGCATTCCAGCAGGCAGATGGATCAACCAGAAGACAATACGGAGGTACAGGTTTAGGCCTTTCGATCAGCAGAGAATTAGCGCGTTTGCTTGGCGGTGATATAACCGTGTCCTCCGAAGTAGGTGAAGGAAGTGAATTTATTTTATTCCTTCCGGTTATCAGGCAGACGCCCGCGCAAATTATTCCGACGGAACAATTCATCCACGAACCTGTTCCTGTTCAAGACGAGCATAACAATGGAAATAAATTCATCAGTGAAAATATTCCCGAACCCATTCCCGATGACAGGGAATCGATTAAGGCAAACGACAGGGTCATCCTGATCATTGAGGATGATACGGCTTTCGCCAAATCACTGCTTGATTATACCCGTTCGAAAGGGTATAAGGGGTTGGTTGCTGTGAGAGGAGATGAAGGTGTGGCCTTGGCAAAAGAGTTTCTGCCCATGGGCATTTTGCTTGACCTGCAATTACCCGTGAAAAGCGGATGGGATGTGATAGAGGAATTAAAAAGCCATCCTGCTACCCGCCCCATTCCCGTGCACATGATGTCTTCTCATGAGGTGAAAAACAGAAGTTTAACAAAAGGCGCTGTGGATTTTATTAATAAGCCTTTTGCATTCGAACAACTGGGTCAGGTATTCAAGAAAATCGAAGATGCGCTCAGCCGTGATCCGAAAAAAGTGTTGATCGTTGAGGAGAACCCAAAACATGCGAAAGCCCTTGCGTACTTTCTTGAGAGCTACCAGGTAAATGCAGAAATAGAAAACACGGTGGATGAAGGATTGAGATCCCTTAACCGTAATGAAGT
The DNA here is from genome assembly GCA_023390215.1 of Bacteroidota bacterium. Taxonomy (GTDB): domain Bacteria; phylum Bacteroidota; class Bacteroidia; order Chitinophagales; family Chitinophagaceae; genus Ferruginibacter. The sequence continues at coordinate 2,178 of JAEWDG010000266.1, forward strand.
AGATTGTGTAATTCTCGATATGGGAGTACCGGCACAACGCTCTTATGAAACACTCGAAACATTCAAAAAATCGCCGGGATTTGAAAATTTGCCCATCATCATTTTTACCGGTACCAACTTATCACATGTAGAGGAAATGCGCATCCGGAAATACGCGGATTCCATAGTAATAAAAACCGCCCACTCCTATCAGCGCATACTGGATGAAGTTTCACTTTTCCTGCATCTTGTGGAGGAAAACAAAAAAGCCGGCCGCACTTCGCGGTACAAAAAACTCGGCGAATTAAATGAAGTGTTGAAAGATAAGACCGTATTGGTGGTTGACGATGATGTGCGCAATATATTCTCACTCACGAAATCCCTGGAAAGTCATGAAATGAATGTGATCTCTGCCATTGACGGAAAGGATGCCCTGCATCAGCTTGAAAATAATCCTGCTGTTGATCTGGTGTTGATGGATATGATGATGCCGGAGATGGATGGGTATGAAACAACAAGGCGGATAAGGAAAAATCCAAAATATAAAAATCTCCCGATCATTGCCGTAACAGCAAAGGCAATGATGGGCGACAGGGAAAAATGTATCAATGCCGGCGCTTCGGATTATATCACCAAGCCCGTAGATATTGATCAACTAAAATCATTATTAAGAGTCTGGCTCTATGAATAAAGAAAAATTTATACTCATTATTGACGACGATAACCGGAACATCTTCGCGCTGGAAGCTGTACTGAAAGCCCGTGGATACAAGGTGCTCGCGGCAGCGAATATTGAAGAATCCGTTTCTAAACTCGAAGAATACGGGAAGGGAATCGGCATAATTCTTATGGATATTATGATGCCTGATGTAGATGGATACGAAGGAATGACTGCCCTGAAAAATAATTCCATATATAAATCCATACCGATTGTTGCGGTTACCGCTAAGGCCATGCGCGGCGACAGAGAAAAAACAATCGCGGCCGGCGCTGACGATTATTTATCAAAACCTGTTGATGTGGATGCCCTGATTGAAATTTTGAACAAACACCTGAAATCAGACATGTGAATGCTTTACAGATACACGATAATGAGGTCGAACAATTGCTCACCGAATTATCCAGAACCTATGGGTATGATTTCACAAGCTATGCGCAGGCATCGCTGAAAAGAAGAATAAGCCGGCTACTCGTAATAGACCGTATTCCAAGTTTTGCCGAATTATTGTACAAGGTTAAGCACGATTCGAATTATTTATCACATCTCGTAGAAGAGTTAACGGTAAATGTTACCGAGATGTTCCGCGATCCGCATATGTGGAAAGTGTTGAAAGAGGAAGTGTTTCCAAAACTCGGCAGTTATCCCTTTGTACGAATATGGCATGCAGGCTGTTCTACGGGAGAAGAAGTTTATAGCATGGCCATTTTTCTGGAAGAAGCCGGGTTGCTGCATAAATCATTAATCTATGCAACCGATCTGAATCCGTCAGTTCTTAATAATATCAGGAAAGGCATATTTCCGCTTTCGCAAATGAAGCAGTATTCCGAAAACTATCTGATGGCTGGAGGCACAAAGGATTTCTCTTCTTATTATACGGCACAATACCAATGGGCTATGTTTGATGAAAGACTGAAAAAGAAAATGATCGTGGCTACACATAACCTGGTGTCGGACCGGTCTTTCAATGAATTTCAGCTTATACTTTGCAGAAATGTGCTTATATATTTTGACAAACCTTTGCAGGATCATGTATTAAGTTTGTTTGATGAAAGCCTCGAATCACTTGGATACCTGATACTGGGCTCCAAAGAAAATATCCGGTTCTCCCCTATTGTACCCCGTTATAAACAGATCGTATCAAAAGAGAAGATATGGAGAAAAAATTCCTGATCCCTCATGTCGCAGTTATCGGAGGATCAGCGGGCAGCCTTGAAATTATACTGGATATTATCGGAAAAATTCCTGTCGATTGCCCTTCAGTACTCATCGTTGTGATCCACCGGCGTAATGATGCAGACTCGGTATTGACGGAATTACTCCGAGCCAAAACAGCGTTGAAAGTAAAAGAGGTGGAAGATAAGGATCCGATAAAACCGGGATACCTGTATATTGCTCCTGCGGATTATCATTTACTTGTGGAATCAGAAGAGAGTTTCTCACTGGACAGCTCTGAAAAATTACATTTTAGCCGGCCCAGTATTGACATCAGTTTCGATTCTGTCTCCGAGATCTTCGGCGACCGCAGTATTGGCGTTCTTCTATCTGGCGCCAATGCCGATGGTGCGGAAGGCCTGGTCAGAATAGCAGAGAATGGCGGAATCACCATTGTACAGGATCCTGCAACAGCTGAAGTCGCATTTATGCCACAACAAGCGATAAACCTCGGTATTGTTAAGCATATCATCGAAGGAAAAAAAATTGGAGATTTTCTTAATATCCTATTGAAAACCTGAATCGGGTTGACTGCAAAGGGCCGCAGGTTGGCAATTAAAGGGTATT
>JAEWDG010000052.1 GCA_023390215.1 Bacteroidota bacterium
TTGCATTGCTCTGTTACTAATGCTTAAATTGATTTTAGTAAACGTAGATGGTTTATGGGAAAGCAGAACAACTCGTGGTGATAACCCCCAAACCATTGGTATACTAGGTCCCTGGTTAGGGATATTGATTTTCCTTTTTATTTCCCTTTACATTAATAAAGATATCATAAGGGGGCAAAGTATTGCCAAGCAGATAATGAAATTTCAGATCGTTTCAAATTCTACAGGAAAAGTTGCTACAATCTATCAATGCTTTATCAGGAACCTATTTCTATTTTTTCTAGGTCCTATTGAGGTAATAATGAGTACCATAAATCCCTCGCGGCGCATCGGAGATATCGTTGCGGGAACAAAACTGGTAGATTATGATCCCGGGCTTGAACAACCACAATTAAAGTTTTTGCAAATAATAACCTGTATTATCCTGCCGGTTTTGTTTTTAACCGGAATAAGCTATCTCTGTGGCGCGGTGAATTTTAATTAAGAACAGTTGAAGACATCAATTGCTGACCCATTTTATTTCGCAACAATCTGTAAAGCGAAAACAATGCGTCAAAAAATTCGGACATTCGTTGTCGTAAGTAACATTCTTGTCAAATGATGAAATTTTGTCTTCTGTGCAGCTTCTGGATATTTTTTGCGGGTACCAGTCTGAACGGCCAGGCTGTTCCGGACATGATACCTGCACACGACAGCTTCAGGATCGAATCTAAACAGGTTTTTGAACTTCGTACAATTAATGTATGGGTGCCACCGGGCTACGTTTCAGGCAAGGATTCATTTCCGGTGTTATATATGCCGGATGGTGGAATCAATGAAGATTTTCCGCACCTGGCAAATACGATTTCCGACCTCATTGAAAGCAAAAAAATAAAGCCCATTATTCTTGTTGGAATTCCCAACACTCAACGCCGGCGGGATCTAACGGGACCGACCACTGTTGAAAAGGATAAGGAGATCGCTCCGGTAGTTGGTGGTTCTGAACAATTCAGGGCTTTCATTGCACATGAACTGATTCCGGAAATAAATAAACGGTATCGCACCACAGATAAAAAAGGAATAATCGGAGAATCACTGGCCGGGCTTTTCGTAACGGAAACATTATTCCTGACACCAGACCTGTTCGATTTTTATATCGCCTTCGACCCTTCTTTGTGGTGGAATGATCAATGGATTTTGAAGTCGGCGGATGAACTGATAACGAGACTACCGGAACAGAAAAAAATATTCTGGTTTACCGCATCCAATACTGTTGGAATATTCAAACCTACTTCTCATCTTGCCAGGATCTTAAAGAAAAAGGATCTACCCAATCTGATCTGGAAATTTACGCCCAAAAAAAAGGAAAAGCATTACACGATTTTCAAATCGATGAAACTGACGGCATTAACCTGGACCTTAACAACCGAATTCGGACATCCGTAAAAACTACTTTTCTGCAGACCCACCCATCCCAAATAAGATTTGCTATGGGATCCATGTTCTACATTTGACCAATAAAATATTTTCTCTCATGCATAACCGTTTTTATTTTTTCGCAACTTTTTTCGCCTCCCTGCTTTTTTTTTCGTGCAACGAAAACAAAAAGACCGAAACATCTTCAGCAAATTCGGATACCGCCCAGACCTACGTACAGAAGCATCTTGCAGGTTATACAACCGTTAAGCTTACCACTGATGTTTCTTTATTATCAGAAAAGGAAAAGCAAATGTTGCCCCTGCTGATAAATGCCGCGAAAATCATGGATAGTTTATATTGGGAACAGAGTTATGGGCACCGCGATAGTTTACTAAATACCATCAGTGATGAATCAACAAGAAAATATGTGTTGCTGAATTACGGACCCTGGGACAAATTAAATAACGACAGTCCATTCATCGCAGGAGCGGGAGAAAAACCGTTGGGGGCAAATTTCTATCCCGCGGGAATCAGCAAAGATGAAATTGAAAAATCAGATCTTCCTGATAAACAGGGACAATATTCTATTATCAGGAGAGACAGTTCAGGTAAGCTGATCTCAATTCCTTATCATGTGGCTTACCGGGAACCTTTGGAACGAGCATCCGCTCTGTTGCAGCAGGCATCCGCGCTTGCGGAAGATCCGGGACTTAAAAATTTCCTCGGCTTACGTGCCCAGGCCCTGCTCACGGATAATTTTACAGCCAGTGATATCGCCTGGCTTGAAATGAAAAACAACACGATCGATATTATTATCGGGCCCATCGAAAATTATGAAGATGGCTTATATAATGCCCGCAACGCTTACGAGGCTTTGGTACTGGTAAAAGACAAACAATGGAGCCAGCGGCTGGCAAAGTATATCGCAATGCTTCCCGAATTACAGCAGGGACTTCCAGTGGATGCTAAATACAAGTCGGAGCAACCGGGCGTTTCCTCTCAGCTCAATGCTTATGATGTTGTGTATTATGCAGGCCAGGCTAACAGTGGCGGTAAGACGATAGCCGTTAATCTACCTAACGATGAAGAATTACAGAAAACAAAGGGCACCCGCCGCTCCGAATTAAAAAATACCATCAGGGCAAAATTCGATAAGATACTGTCTCCTATTGCCGAAACCCTGATCGATCCATCGCAGTTATCGAGCATAAACTTCGATGCTTTTTTTGCAAATGTCATGTTTCATGAAGTGGCTCATGGCCTGGGAATCAAAACAACAATTAATGGAAAGGGAACAGTCAGAAATGCACTTCAGGAACAGGGTTCATGGCTGGAAGAAGCAAAAGCCGATATTCTCGGACTTTATATGGTAAGCAAACTGGTGGAGAAGGGTGAACTTCCCGGACCGGTCGAAGGATATTATACCACTTTCATGGCGGGCATTTTACGCTCTGTTCGTTTCAGCGCTGCTGATGCACACGGGAAAGCGAACATGCTTGCTTTTAATTTCTTTGAAGAAAAAGGCGCGTTCGAAAAAACTAAAGATGGACATTACAAAGTGAATTATCCTGCTTTTAAAACAGCGATGAATGACCTGAGTAACCTCATCCTTACGCTTCAGGGTAATGGCGACAAAGCCGCTGTTGAGAAATTGAGTGCAGAAAAAGGAATTATCAAACCTGACCTTCAGGCCGACCTGAATAAACTGAATCAAAAAGGAATCCCGGTCGATATTATTTTTGAACAGGGTGCCGATGTGTTGGGTTTAAAATAAGCTGGCTCATTTAACACGTACCGATGTACCTGGAACTGCTACTGATTATTTTATTGAATTTTATTCATTCAATATCATCTGCGCAGCTTTCTCTAAATAACAGGTTTCAATATGCGAAAGCTCACGATTCCATTCATCATTTCGTTTTCGATTTCTCTGCTGGTAACCAGCCTTTTCAGGCTGGTTCTCTTTTATTCTAATTAGAACTATCTATTCAGATCCAATGGAACAATGAGCTTAAAACTGATATTCCGGCCCATGTTAAACACGCCCGGCCTCCCCGTCACATTATTTGAATCGAAGTATTTTAACCTGCTGAGATGGCTTTGATACGCAACATCAGTCAGGTTGTTCCCATTTATCAAAATGCTGAACAATGATTTCTTATTCGACACTATATCCGCACCTATACCAGCATTCAGCAACGTGTAACCCCTTGTCGCGGTTTCTGTGCCATATGCTGCGTAATAATGGTTTTGGTCGAAGAAACTTGTGATACCAATTTTCACAAATGCATGTTGAATCCACTTGCCAAGTTGCTTTTTATCTGCTCTCAAATCCGAACTGAATTTTGGCGCAGGCGTAAAAGGAAGATATTTCGCAGAGTCCGGTTGGTTGGTTTGAACAGAATTGACCCATGAAAAACTGTTTTCAAAATGTAACCAGTCGAGCGGATGGGGATGTATATCAACACTGATTTCAGCACCCCAAAGATGGGCATCACCGGCGTCATATTTAAAGGTATTGTAACCCGCGATCAAAGAATCTGATCCGTTTACCGACTGCAATTTCTTCAGGTAGATGAAATTGTTGATCATATTATAAAACAGATCGGCTTCTGCTGTTACATGTTCTGAATTTAACCCTAACGCATAATCGATCTGCAAACTGTTTTCCGGTTTCAACGAAGGCACGCCAATTACATAATTCACAGATCCTTCATGAATTCCGTTCGCAGAGATCTCCGCGATATTCGGCGCCCGGAAACCTCTCGAGACATTCAGCTTCGTAAACATAAGCTCGTTAAACTGGTAACTTGCGCCCAGGCTTCCTGATATCCCCTGATACCTGCTGTTGAATGCGGAAAACCGGTGAATCGCGCCCGTTGTAGCTCCCGGTACAGCATTTCCGTCTCCATCCAACCAGAGGTTTCCTGCTTTCTCGTTCCGGGTATCATACCTGAGTCCTCCGCTGATATCCAGTTTTTTCCAGGATTTTTTTGCGATGGCAAATATGCCGAAATCAAAAAGACTATAATCGGGTATCAGAAATTCTGTACCCCTGTTCTGCGATTGCTGGTACATTCCATTTATCCCGACTGAAACATCCATGTTATTTTTTTCAGGAAGATTATACCGGACATCATAGTTCAATGTATTCAGCAAAAAATACAATCCATATTTCCCTTCTTTAAGAATGTCTGCATATTCCTGACGCCGGTTCTGCTGCAAGCCCAATATGGTTTTAAGAGTGCCATGTTTCAGAATGAAATTGTTATTCAATACCAGTTTATAATGGTGAATCTGCTGGTAAGGAGTAAGCGGTGAATAAGATTTAAAATCATCTTTCGTCGCAATCAATGAACCTTCTTCTCCATTAACGATTGCAGGTTTTACAAAAGCTCCTGTTGCGCTGTCCCTCTCTCCTTCCACAATTCCAGGTTGCAGATGATAGGCACTTAAATGCAAATGCACATAACCCCAGGACCTGTTTAATCCAACAATCCCGGAAAATGTATTTTCCCTCAGTCCTGAATTAAAGACATAACCATCATATTTATTCTGGTAAGCCTGGGCAATCTTACCGGAATAACGAACGTCCCAAATAAACCCTTTAAGATTTCCGGCGAAGTTTGCAGAACCGGCGACCTGGCCATTGTTCGTTTGGTAATTACCCAACAAATTCATTTTGATTTTCCCTTCCTGCAAGGTTGGTGCAGGTAACATGTTGATAACGCCCGCCAAGGCATCACTTCCGTATGCAAGGCTGGCAGGTCCTTTTAGAATTTCAACCCGGTTTATGCCAAACTCGTCTATTTCCACGCCATGCTCATCTCCCCATTGCTGTCCTTCCTGACGAATACCATCACTCACAACCAGAACGCGGTTAAATCCCAGTCCCCTGATAACAGGTTTTGAGATTCCGGCGCCTGTCGTTATTTGCGAAATTCCCGGCTGCGAAGCAATCGCGTCGATTATATTACTGGAAGTAAGTTGTGCCAGTTGTTTTGCAGAAACCGTTGATATAGGTGCAGGGTTTCGGTTACGCGTAGCCGACAGGGTCATGCCTGTCACCACTACCTCGTTCAATTCGGCGAAGCTGGGTTCAAGCATAAAATCTTTGCGGGACGTGGTGGAAAGGTCAACTTTATCTGTGATCTGCTTATATCCCACATAACTGATCTGTACAAGTACTACTGACTGCGGCAGATTATCAATTTTATAACTGCCATCAGGTTGCGAACTCGTGCCGATTTTTAAATCAGGGAAATATATGCTCACGCCGGATAGAGGCGCCCCTGTTTTTGCATCTTTAATAAGGCCCTCTAGTGAACCTTTAAAGGGACGTGCATCAGCCTTTACAGGCTGAAACAAAATGGAAAATAGTACGATGAATAAGCCAGACAGAAAATTCCTGTTCATTTACGATAGTTTGATGAATAATAAAATAACCCTTGTAAAAGGCATTTTGGCTAATCAGCAAACCGGGGGTCCACGAAGGGAAGGAAAATATATTTCCGAAGATGCAATTTGTCCGGTAAATGCTTCGGCATAAATGAGGGTACCAAAAACCGGAAACGGCAGCAAAAAGCCTGATACCTGCTTTTCAGTTGCCATGGGCACATAATCACAAAATGAGCAGTGATGCTCACCCGCATGAAAATGTAAGGTGCTGAAATCCCTGCAATGGAGATCATTTTTATGCAGGTTTTGGTGAACTGCTTCTGCTACCGATGGAAACACGAAAAGCAGAATGAACGAAACAGAAATTATATATTTGAAGATGCCTTTCACAAAACTCCGCGCTGTTTTTTTGCAATAACGTTGCAAATTACAATTTACTGTCCAAATCACAAAATCAGCCCAGTTTATCCAGTAATTGCTGGCGGTAGCTGGAAGAAACTTCAATTTCTTCGCCGTTATTCAGGATTAAAACGCCTCCGGAAGCTTTATGGTAAGATTTGATGGCATGGAGGTTTACAATATAGGATCGGTGAACCCGCATAAAGCGATCATCCAGCAACTCATCGAAGTAACGAAGGACTTTGCAAACCATAATGTCTTTCCCGGAAGTCAGGTGTACATCAGTAAAATTCCCGTTAGCTCTCAAATATAATATCTCCGGGGCTTTAGCCACGTCAAAACCCTGCATTGTGGGAAGGATAATCTGTTTTTTTGATCTCAGTTCTTTTAGGGATTTGGAAATGGCTTCAAAATTTGTGTGTGAAATATTCTGTTCGATCTTCTGCCTGATCTTCTCAACTGCCAAAATGATCTGTTCTATATCAAATGGTTTCAACAAATAATAAGCAGCGTTTTCATTGAGTGCTTTGATTGCATATTCAGAATAGGCGGTAGCGAATATCACTTCATAATGGATTTCTGATGTGGCATGCAAGATATCGAATGCATTGCCAAAGGGCATTTCCACATCCAGAAAAACCAGTTTAGGTTTATGTTCGATGATCATATCAATCGCAGTCTTCGCATCTGCAGCCTCCGCAATAACTTCAATCACGGGACAATATTTTTCAAGATAGCCCCGGAGCAATTCCCTCGCGATAGGCTCATCTTCTGCTATAATGGTTTTAATTTTCATTCAGGAAGATAAAAGGTTCAACGTTCGATGTTTAAAGTTTAAAGTATTATATTCAAAGTATAATGTTCTGAAATTCCAGGGGATTTACACTTAACGTTCAAAATGTAAGAGATTCATCTTCCTTCATTACATGTTTAATCACTTCCGTGTTAAGTCTAAAAGCCAAATCATACATCTTCGATCATACATCATACATCACATCACACATCTTAAAATCATACACCATCGATCATACATCACAAATTACAATTTCATTATCGGCAGCTTCAACTCCACCTCTACCCCAAAGCCTTCTCCTTTCCCATCCCGGATTTCAAGTTGAATTTTCCTGCCGTAGAGGCGATTTAACAACATTATCCGTTCCTCCGTATTTTTAATTCCTCTGCCCTTATGTAGATCAACACGCTCAGATTTCAATGCTTTACTTTTCTCTAATCCTATACCACTATCCCTGATTTTAACCATCAGAAAACCATTTTCCCTGCTGAAGTCAATTTGTAAAAATCCTTTCCTTGTTGAATGTCGCAATCCATGCCAGATCGCGTTTTCAACAAAAGGCTGTATCAACATTCCCGGAATTTTATCAGAACTGCCGTATTGAAAATTTTCTTTTAAATTCCACTCAAAGCCCTCCGGGAAACGCTGTTTTTCAAGATCAAGATAATTCCGGATGATCGACAGTTCAGTTTCAATCGAAATAAAATCGTGCGTTGATGCTTCCATATTTGAACGCATTAAGCCTGCAAAACGACTGAGATATTTGTTAGATTCAATCTCATTATGAGTGCTGATATATCGATTCACCGCATTCAAACTATTAAAAATAAAATGAGGATTCATTTCTCTTCTCAACGATTGCAATTGAACCTTTGTTTTTTGAATCTTCAACTGGCGATAAATAATAGCCAGAAAAACACTTCCTGTTAACAAAACAACAAGTGCTACAACCAACCAGAAATTAAGTTGCTTTCTTTCCTCCGATAACTGAAACTGTAGTTTTTTCTCTTTCTCCAGGTCGGAAACGCGTTGTTCTGTTTCCTTCAGTAAACGACTATCTCTGAAACTGCTGTCGTTCATCAATAAATCGGGAAGATGTTTATTAAAGTCTCTGAATAATTCAATGGATTTACCAAACTGCTTTCTTTGTAAATAAAAACTATCAAGCGCTTCAATGGATTTCCTGCTTTCCATGACCAAAGAAGCCTGTCTTGCGGTTTCGTACGCCTGCTTCAAACTTATTTCAGCGCTATCATCCTGGTTTGTCTGCGTATATAATTTTCCAAGATTGATTAAACCAAGACTTACAAAACCTTTTGCGCTTTTTATTTCCGGACGGGCTAACCATTCTTTTTGTGCAACAATAGCCTGGCGGGTTTGATTGTTATTTGCCAGTACTTCTGTTCTCAATTCCTGGTATTTAAAACTGTTGGAAACATTGTTAGAACTTAGATCCACAGCTGTGCTAAAAGTCCGGGAAGCTGTAGCCCAATCCTGCTTTTGAATTGCGAACGATCCCTTTGTTTCAAGCGCTTTAACCAGTTCAAGGGTATCCTTAATTTTTTCTGCCGTTTCCACATTTTTATCGATTGCAACAGTTCCTCCTCTTAAACTATCTCCGGCCGATAATCTGACAATATCATTTTTTACCAGCGCTTCTTTGGCATTGTTTCCTGTAGCGTTGAAAGAAACTTCGGATGATTTATAACTCGATAATGCTTCTTCGTTCTTATTGAGTTTTTCCTGGACCATTCCTAACAACCTTGTTGACTTGGCGAACCCTTCGTTATTTTTCTGTGTCTTGAAAAGATCCCTGGCTTTTATCAGGTTGGATTCACTCTTTTGATAATCGCCATTTTGATATAATGTTTCACCAAGATTGTAATATGCATCCGCAACCGTGTCAGGAACCGCAGTCTTGATTTTCTTAGAGAGTTCTCGAGTCTTTGTGAGGATATCTTTAGATTGGTTTGCCTGGGAAGCCGCATGCAGTGATATACCTGTTACAGCCAATATCGTCAACACAAAACATAGGGAAATAATTCGAACCCGTCTCATTTTACAAAATTACAGGGGATAGCGACAGTATAATTTTTATTCACCAAGTGAAAATGGCATTTCACACAGTCTGCCCCAACCCCGGCTTTCAACGAAGCTAAGTTTGTTCCACAAAAATCATAGTTATGAAAAAAATAATCTTAGGAACTGCAACCTCCATTTTACTGAGTTATGCTTCTCATGCTCAACTCGCAGCCAAAAATCTTGAAACTCCATTTCTAACCCGCACATCGCAGGCCAAAGCAGGATTGACAGATCAGTTCAAAAATCTCAAACTCTATTACATTGTTGCGAAACCATCGCTGGCAAAAGAAATTGGCGAAATTGGAAATTATATTAACCTCGAGAGAGCGATGCAACTTGGTATCGTAGAAGTTACTGAAGTTAACAATGGCGGTACCGTCAATGAACTTTTATTTCGAAATAAATCAAAAGACACCGTAATGCTGAATATGGGGGATGTTGTTAAAGGTGGTAAACAGGACCGGGTGGTAGAAAAAGATATGCTGTTGTTACCACTCACGAAAACAGTTGTTCCGGTTTATTGTGTGGAACATGGACGTTGGTCTGGAAATGAGAACCCACGTTCAGGAACTGCTGCATTCAATGGTTATCACAGTACCATCAGCAGCAAAGTGAGGGAAAGTATTGTAAAGGATAAAAGTCAGCAGCAGGTTTGGGCTAAAGTTGCCGACATTAATTCAAGCTATTCAACAACAACCAATACTGGCACCTATACTGCTGTGACCAACTCAGAAAATTACAAAAAAGAACTGGCCAGGTACACAGCAGCACTCAAAGGAGATATTTTAAAAAATGAGAAAATTGTAGGGTTGGTTGCTGTTTCCGGCGATAAAATCATTGGATGTGATATCTACGCAACAAGAGAGTTATTTAAATCCAACCTTCAAAATTTATTACAATCATATATTACTGAAGCCATCAGCGACGGATCGCCGGTAACTATCGCAGACAGTTATGTGGCCAATTACCTTGATCAGCTTTTATCTGATGAACAAAAACAGGAAGTTATGTTGAATGGAAATGGAAGGAGTTTAAAACTAAAAGGAAAAAATCTGAAACTTACTGCTTTCGACAATGGTAAGAACCGTTAAACGGTTACTCTATGCAAATGCAAAGG
>JAEWDG010000119.1 GCA_023390215.1 Bacteroidota bacterium
TCGTGGATTTCTGGAATGCAGAAAATGTGGCGGCAGATTAACCGGAAGTGCCTCAAAAGGAAATGGGGGGAGGTATTTTTATTATCACTGTTGCTATGGTTGCGATGAGCGATTTAAAGCTGAAGCTGCAAACGCTGCACTCATCAAAGAGTTTGAAAAGATTTCCTTCAGTAAAGGAGGCATAAGGGCATTTAAGAAAATATTGTACGATTACGCTAACAATCAAAACAAAAATCAATCGGCCTCTAAGCTGCAGATTGACGCAGAGATTGAGAAGAATCAAATAAGGATTCAGAATGCCCAGCAGATGATGGTGGACGGTGAATTGCCTTTGTTGGAATACAAAGAGATCAGGAGCCGTTTTGATAAAGTGATTGCTGATTTAAATAGAAAGAAAAGCGAACTGGCTTCAATAGACTCCAACCTGAAAGAATACGCTGAATTTTGTGCCGGGATTATTGAAAATCTTCCGCAATACTATGCAGATGCGGATTTGATTGCAAAACAACAGATCATTGGTTCGATGTGTCCTGAAAAATTAGTTTTTGAAAAAAATTCTTTTCGAACCAAGCGGGTAAATGAGGTACTCTTACTGATAACCGCTACAGATAAGGATTCCAAAGGTTCTAAAAAGAAATTGGCTCCCATTTTTGGGAGCCAATCCTATCAGGTGCCCAGGACCGGATTCGAACCAGCACATCCTTGCGAACGCTGCGACCTGAACACAGTGCGTCTACCAATTTCGCCACCTGGGCTGAATTCAGGACGGCAAATGTAAAATCAAAAGTTTATTTCTCAAAATCAATTCTTTATCTACAGCTGGTCAACCTTATTTAATAAAAAGACCCCGGTTAGCTGGGGTCGCATAAAGACAATCATATTTATTTGACTTCGATGTGCTTCGTGGACGTGGCCTTAGTCGCGGGTTTTTTCCGGGGAATATTTATTTTTAATTCACCGTCTTCATACCGGGCTTCAATGGCATCGCCTGTTACATCATCAGGCAAAGCAAAGCTTCTTGAGAAGGACTGATAGGTGTATTCCCGGCGGGTGAACTTCTCCTCCGTGGTTTTTTTATCTTCTTCTTTTTCGCTCGAAATGCTGAGCATATTTCCGCTAAGATCGATTTTAAAGTCTTCTTTTTTCATGCCGGGCGCCGCGAGCGTAACCGTGTATTTGTCATCCTGCTCTTTGATATTTACAGCAGGTAAACTTCTGACTGCAGGAACGAATCGTGAATCGTCCAACCATTGATTCCATGGCTTAAAGAATTCGTCGATCATTGTTGGCAACGGCCGTTGGGGGATAATTAGTTTTGTTGACATAGCGCTTGTTTTATGGTGAAATAATTTTCTTCTAAGCTACCCTGTATTCCTTGCTGAAATGAATAATCCGCATCAGTATAAATAATGTTTATGATCAGTTCCTGAAACCAAACACCGCTGTGTGAACATCGTTTTTTGGATATTAGTAGAATTACTAAAGGTTTCTCCGTCGCATTCGCTTCTTTTTAAAAATTTGAAAATCATCATAATAAAAGCGGAAAAGCTTTATTAAATTAGAGAACCAAAACTTAATCCGAAACAGTAGATGGGAAGCAATATTTCTGTCATTGGGAACCATTATCTGGATACATCCACATTTGAAAATTTAGCAGACGATATTTTCAAAAGGCTAGACGTCAACCTTGCGCTTTTTTGCCATGCTAAAGAACATCATCTCCAACTACTAAAAAATGTCTCACATGAGATGCTCCTGCCTGCGAGGCATTTGGTAAAAGATATTTCCTGCAAAACGTACAGACTATATGATGATTCTTATATCAGGAAGAAGCTTTTAAAATATTATGGCGAATCGATTTTTTACGAACCTGCATACTGGATTAACGAAAATTTATTTCCCGGAGAGGAGAAAATAAAAGAAGAAATTCAAAATGTAAAAACAGCTCAATATGAATTGCAATTGGTTGACTCCGATGCTGTTCATTGGATTGATATAAGTGCCGAACATTTTACCAATCACATACCCACAAGATGGAACTGGTCTTCACTCGTTTCCTTTCTTAAAGAGAAAGAACTTCTGCTCCATGCATCTTTCCATGAATTACAACAGTTTCGGCAACAGTTGAAATTTTATTCCAACGCTTTTGGCGGTAATCGTGTTATGTACTTCAATGGGGAGGACGAGTTATATAATGGAATGGGGCAGGGGGAAGAATGGAACCTTAATTGGGATGAATTGTGCGGCGAAATATCGGATTGTTGTAACAATGAAATACTCGATATCCCAGCCTATCTTTCGAATATTCAATTCAGAAATGAAATTCTCACGAAATCCAGGTTTCCCTTATGTTTCGAAGATGACTTTAGAGATATTTTCTGAAACTTAAAAAAATACAGGCGGATAGTAATTTGAAGACCATTGCAGTCTCAATTTTGGAGTTCCTTCCCACAATGCGGACAATGGTTTTTATGTTTGATCTTCCTAAGTTCATCAGAAAATCCTGAGGCCAGGATACCAGCCGGCAAAGCGAATATGCCAATTCCGAGCACCGAGATGCATGCGCCCAAAAATTTTCCAATACCTGTTATCGGATAAGTGTCTCCATAACCCACTGTAGTTAGCGTAGCCACAGCCCACCACATGGTTTCCGGAATGCTGGCAAATTTTGCAGGTTGTGCCTCGTGTTCCGCAAAGTACATGACACTGGAAGCTATAACAATCAGAAACATAGTTATTATGAAGCTTAATACCAGTTCTTCTTTTTTTGATCTGAAAACGTTGGTCATTACCTTGGAGGCATTCATATATCTTCCAAGTTTGAATACGCGTGCCAGCCTTAATATTCTCAGTAGCCTTAACAATCGAAGATCAAAACTTGCCAGCAATGGAAGATAAAAAGGGAGGATAGCTAAAAGGTCAATTATTGCTCCCACACTGGTCATATATTTTAACCGGCCCTTAATCGATCCCTGATATCGGGGATCCACTGTGCAGGACCAAACCCTTAAAATATATTCAACAGTGAAAACCGTAACAGAGAAAACATCGAACTCATGAAAAAAACTTCTGTGCGCGCCATAAAGCGGCTTGATGGTCTCCAGCATAACCGCCAGTGTATTAAGAAGGATCAGGCAGATGATGAAGCCGTCAATGATCTTATCCCATCGCGTAGCTCCATAGCGGGGATCAATAAGTGTATGGACTTTTTTCTTTAATGATGTAAGCATGAAGCAGTTTGTTCGCTGTTTTCAGCCCCGCACCTCAATAGAAGGCTGCTCAACGTATTGACTGAAAATTCTGAATTGATTGTTCCTTGAAGATAAAAACAAAACTAATATAATTGATAATGTGTTCGCTTCACCTAAGGCAAGGGAGAAATCAAATAAGCTTTATGCCGAGATAACTATGTCCGCAGGTCTCGCCATCGAAATCAGCTACGTCTGGTAAATACCCCCATTCCAGAAATCCACAACTTTTTAATAGGGACAGGCTTGCTGTATTCTTATCGAGTATAATTGCGAATATTACCCGGAAATCCCTGTCCCTGGCTATTTCCAGCGCTTCATTAACGAGCGCACGACCAACGCCTTTACGTCTATGCGACGAATGAACATAATAGCTGATCTCCGTGGTGAACCTAAGGGCTTCCCTTCCATTTCTGTACGGGTTGAGGCTAAGCCAGCCCCTGATAAAGCCGTTTTCTTCTTCAACCAGTAACGGGTATTGAGAACGGTTGCATGATCTGTACCAACTTAAACGCTGATCTTCAGTCCATGATTTCAGGTCTGCAGTTTCGAAGCGTGAGGCCACAGCCTGATTATAGATCTCATTAATCTGCGTAAGATCATGTATATCCGCTTCCCTGATCATGCATTAAATGTAACCGGTTTATCTGTTGGTTGATTTATGAAATGATAAACTTAAGGAACCTTAAACCTGATTATTTCCATTGTTTGTTTCTTCTGAGGAAAGAATCTTTTTTCACAAACATGAAATCGGTCTGCCAGATCGCGTTGTCGAATGGCCGGCGATGTATCTCCACAATGTCATAAATTACAAAGCCGTGCGCGTATAAAAGGCCGATTACCTCTTCAGCCAGTTTTACATTATCATGAATGTCGATATGATTTAATTCCGCTATGATCACTTCCACCTGGTCAAGGTTTGTTGAAAAGCCTTTCAGGATTTGGTATTCGAATCCCTGTGTATCAATTTTCAGGAGGTTGGGTACATTAAGGTTAAACTCCCTGAGGCTGGTATCCAGTGTTCGCATTTTGTGATACCCTGTTTTGAAATTTTTGCTGATTGTTTCATCCAGTACAGAAGAAGCGGTTTCATTTTCATTGAACTTCACCTGGTCTTTATCTTCATCTCCCAGCAGGCCATGGATTACCTTAATTCTTTTTTCTGTCTTCGACCATTGTTCCAGGATCTTGTACTGAGCTTCCAAA
>JAEWDG010000159.1 GCA_023390215.1 Bacteroidota bacterium
CCAGTTATGGGCAAAATATGATCTTGTTCTTACAGATGGTTTTCTTTCTGTGTTGCAGGATCTAAAGCAGGGGCGGTTGCAACACGATAGTTTACGCATGGGAAATCATCCAGGTTCCCAGGCATTATTTTTTAAAAAACAGCTTGAAGCGTTATTTAATGGAGAACCGGCAGATTCTTTATTTTCAAAAGTTCAGCCCCGGCTCCCCGGCTACGACAGCCTGCATATGCTGCTCCATTCATTTGTTGACAGTATGGATGATAAGCCATACACGTATATCAAATATCCATATAAAAAAAAGGATCCCCAGGATTCAATTTTGTTTGTCAAATCCCTTGTCAAAAGATTGGTGGAAGAAGCCATCCTGCAAAAAGAAGCGCCTTTGGATTCCATACAACTTGCGGATGTGATTAAAGCCTACCAGAAAAAAAAGAAAATAAAAGAATCTGGTGAGCCCGGAAATAGTCTGGTAACCGCACTCAACCTTACCGATAAACAAAAATTTATAAGACTGGCCATTACGCTAGACCGTTATAAGGCAATGCCTGCTGAAATGCCAGATCAATATATTTTGGTAAACCTCCCCGGATTCTATCTCAAATTGATCGACAGCGATACGCTGGTTCTTCAATCGAAGATAATATGTGGCAAACCCGCAACTTCAACGCCGTTTATCACCAGCGCGGTTTCTGATATGGTCATTATGCCTACCTGGACGGTACCGTCAAGTATTATTGAAAAAGAAATACTTCCTGGTTTGAAAAGAGATCCGTATTATCTGAGCAGAAAAGGACTTTCGCTGTATAACAACAAAGATGAATGGATCGATCCCGCAACAATTGATTGGTCTAAATACAAAAAAGGAATTCCTTACCGGGTTGTGCAGGGCAGCGGTGATGATAATGCGCTGGGTGTGATAAAGTTCAACTTTGATAATCCTTTTGCTGTTTATCTTCACGACACAAACCAGCGGCACCTTTTCAGGAACATGATGCGTGCCCTTAGTCATGGATGTGTAAGAGTGGAACAATGGGAAAAACTGGCGGCGTTTATTGCAAGGAATGATAGCCTGAAACATACCGGGCCTGATACGCTCCGGTACAATAGAGACTCGATCATGACCTGGATCGCAAGAAAAGAAAGACATGTTATCAGAATCAGAAATCGCATACCCCTCTACGTTAGGTATTTTACCTGCGAGGTTGCAAATGGAAAAATCAGATTTCTTGATGACGTGAATAACGATGATAAACGCCTGGCCGAAACATATTTTCAACAAAGAAGACAATTTAATCTGCATTGAGAAAAACAAAATATTTCATCATTTTTTTAGGTTGGCTGATATGTATGTCCGCTTTCTTTCCCACGGAACTTAGCGCGCAGAAAAAAAAATCAAAGCCAAAAACGGCGAAGTCATCTTCCCGTGTAAAGAAAACCCTTTACGGTCAGGCCAGTTTTTATGGTAACAAGTTCAACGGAAGGAAGACCGCAAGTGGTGCAATTTTCAGTCAACGGAAACTCACGGCCGCCTGCAATGTGCTTCCCCTTGGTACAAAGGTGAAGGTCACCAATTTGAAAAATGGTAAGTCTGTGGTTGTGACAGTAAATGACAGGTTGCACGTTAAAACGAAGAGGTTAATCGACCTCACGTATAAAGCTGCATCTATTCTCGGTTACACTAAACATGGACTGGCCCGGGTAAGAATAGACGTATTGCATTAGGTAATGAAATCATAACTTTGCATTTAAACAGCTGATAATTATATACTTGTGTTAGGATTGGAGATGCGGTTATGTAATCAAAAATTTTAGCATTTGAATGGAAGCGGCTAATTTTGTCGCGTTACAAAACCGACTAACATGAAGAAATTCAGTTTCTTTTTTGCCTGTTTGCTGATTTCTGCTGTTTCATTCAGTCAGAACAAACCGGTAAAACTCCAGTCACTGGGGATTCATTTCTTTTTCAATGATTTTCAAACTGCTGCAGATATTCGCGGGAAGGGATTGTCGAATGTGATCCGTGAAAATCAGTTTACAAAAACGTCGCGGATGTTTCCCGGACTTGCCGTAAGTTATACGAAGGGGCTTCATCCTAATTTTGATGTGGCTACTACTTTCTCCGGTTCATTCCCAAGGTATACAACTAAGAACGCACCGGAAAACCCCAGGGAAAGATTTATGGCAGAACTTGCTGTTGCCGGCCATTTGAAACTTCTCTCCGACGATTTCGTTTTCAATCCATTTTTAATTGGCGGTGTGGGCGCGTCTTATTATCAGTCCAGTTTTGCCGCGTTTTTGCCGCTTGGTACCGGCTTACAGATCCGTCTGTTTCCTGATATAGCACTGCAGGTGCAGGCGCAATACCGTGTTCCGGTTACAGAAAAGTCTAATTATCACTTATATTATTCTGCGGGTATTGTTGCTCCGCTCGTGGATCGTCCGGAACCTGCACCTGTTGTTGTGGTGCCGCCACCGGTTTTAGACAGAGACGGGGACGGAGTGAATGATGCCGATGATAAATGCCCGGATGTGGCCGGACTTCCCGCTTTACAGGGTTGCCCCGACCGTGATAGTGATGGAATCGCAGATGCTGACGACGCTTGTCCTGATGTTGCCGGACTGGCCAGGTATAAAGGTTGTCCGATTCCAGATACAGATGGCGATGGCATAAATGATGAAGAAGATAAATGCCCGGATGTAAAAGGCGTGGCGCGTTACCAGGGTTGTCCTATTCCGGATACAGATAATGACGGCGTGAATGATGAGGAAGACAAATGTCCTTCACGTCCAGGTCCCGCTTCTAACCAGGGCTGTCCGGAAATTACAAAAGAGATCCTAGAAAAAATCAATTACGCTGCAAAGAATGTGTTCTTCGCCACAGGTAGTTATAAATTATTACCCAAGTCGTTCAAATCACTCGACGAAGTTGTAAGTGTTCTGAAAAACGATGACCTGTTAAAAATCCAGATCGACGGGCATACAGATGCACAGGGTGATGATGCGAAGAACATGAC
>JAEWDG010000178.1 GCA_023390215.1 Bacteroidota bacterium
GCCTACGACAGCTATATTCCCAATATTCTTATCAACGGCGGAAAGCCTCTTTTGATTCCATTGAATGATGGAGATTTTTCCATCAACTGGGAAAAACTGCGAAAGTCAATAAACACTGCAACCAAAGCCATTATCATCAATTCTCCCCACAATCCAAGCGGTGCTTTAATCAGGGAGTCTGATATTGAGGAACTGAGGCAGATTGTTAAAGAACATGATTTGTTTATTATCAGTGATGAAGTGTACGAACACTTAATCTTTGATGATGCAAAACATCTGTCGCTGCTTCGTTATCCTGAGTTAAGGGAAAGAACTTTTTGTTGTTATTCGTTTGGAAAAGTGTATCACTGCACCGGATGGAAAATCGGGTATTGTGTAGCTCCGCAGTTCCTTATGAAGGAATTCCGAAGCGTTCATCAATTCAACTGTTTTACAACCAACAGCCCGGTTCAATATGCGCTGTCTGAATTTCTCCGGAATAAACAGGCATATCTGGATCTCGGCAAACAGCTTCAGAAAAAACGGGATCTTCTGAAACTTGAAATGGAAGGAACCGGATTTAAACCAATCTATTCTGGTGGTAGCTATTTTCAATTGTACAGTTATGAGGGGTTGAGCGAAAAACCTGAGCTTGAATTTGCAAAGCAATTAACTGTTGAGGCCGGCGTAGCAACCATCCCGGTATCCCCGTTTTATCAGGAAGGAAAAAATCAGAAGCTGCTTCGCTTCTGTTTTGCAAAAAAGGAATCCACACTGCAAGAGGCGGCGTCCAGGCTGAGAAATTATTTTAAATGAAAAATCTGCTAACTGCGCTGCTCTTATTGTTTTTTGCGTGCCAGGAACCTGAACAGAAGCCAGGGCTTGTGAAAAAGAATCATTCATCTCAAAATAGCGATACTGTTGCCCATGTTAAAGTTACCGATACTTCCAACCAGGTCAAGTTCAACTTCGAAAAACTAAATACTGAATTCCACCGGGAAAAAATTATTCTTAGTGCAGGAACCGATAGCTTTTATCTATCTCTTCCCGTTGGATATCATATTAAAGTTTCGAATGAAGGATTCCGACGATTGAGGTTCATGGCAAAAAGCCCTGATAATCGTTTGTTCGTTACCGATATGTTCGACAAATCAGATAATAAGAAAGGTACGGTCCTGGTTTTGGATCAATGGGATGAAGACAAAAAACAGTTTCAAAAAACAGATACTTTTTTAAGCTGTTTACATAATCCCAATCAGGTATGTTTTTATGGTGGATATATCTATGTGGCAGAGACGCACCAGTTACGCCGTTTTAAATATCAATCCGGCGATGTACAAGCAGGAGATTCCGGAGAGGTTGTTATGAAATTTCCGGATTACGGACTGGGATATAAATATGGCGGGTGGCATCTCACAAGGAGTATAAGTTTTCATAATGATAAGTTGTACGTTTCGGTAGGAAGCAGTTGTAATGCCTGTATTGAAAAAGAAGAAATCCGCGCCACCGTAATCGAAGCGGATCCTGATGGGGCAAATCAAATGTATTTCGCACGCGGTTTAAGAAATACCGTTGGATTAAAATGGATAGGCAACCAGCTCTGGGGTACAGGAATGGGCAGAGACCTTATTGGTCCCGACCGACCCGAAGATGTATTCCAGCATATTGAGAAGGACAAATATTATGGCTGGCCTTATTATTATCAATACAAAAATAAAATCTACGCGGATACCGCTTTTCAAGATTCAATAAGGGCAGATTGGGTGCAGGAACCTCCCCTGGCATTAGCCGGCTTTTTAGCGCACAGCGCGCCCCTGGGTTTTGAATACTTCAAATCATTTTCAGATCCACAGATTAATGAATCAGTGCTGGTTTGCCTCCACGGTAGTACCAGCGTTTGGAGGCAAAGAGGAAATGCCGTAGTTCGGATTGAAACCGGTGGATATAAAAATTTTATTTCCGGGTTCCTTGAGGGAAAGACAGAATCTGGACGGCATGGCCGTCCTTGCGATATCATGAAGAACAATGATCATTCGTTTTTCTTAACCGATGACCATAAAGGTGTTTTATATTATGTATGGAAGAATGATCAGACTCCAAACTGGCGGAAATGATGATCCAGATGTTTATACATCATCTGCCCCCATTGCTCTTTTGTAAAACGGCCGAACATCGGGTGTGGGAACATTCCCGTTTTCCCGGGTCCGCGGGTATAGAATTCTGTAATGTTCTTCTGAAGATTTTTTAATTCCTCATCAAAATTGCGTTTATCGGTTACACGTAACTGTGGGGCCGTGGGCAGCCCCTGTTTCCATGCTGTTTCGTTGTACAACTGTTTCTTAAAAGCCCAGCCCATAAGAATACCCATTAAGGACCTGGGAGTTGGTTTGTCACTTAAAGCGAATTTGAACGTGCGGCTGCAGTGCTGCAACATTTGACCCACATCCATTTTACCCCAGGTTGGTCGTGATGCAGGGTTGAGTCTTGAAAGACGGGAATTGATACGTTCGTAAGTGTTAGTATCGTATAAACTTTCCATAATCAATTATATGCTGTTGTATTTTCCGGCAAATTATGACTTTCATATTTGCACTGCTGACATTGATACACTTTTTCTGGTGCAATGGCGTAACTCCCCAGTAACCATGTGAGCAGTGCCGTAATAACATTGGTGGGTGCGTGTTTGTTTACCAGTTCGATATTGAATGAACCGCATCTGGGGCATTGAGCGGTCGCCAGCCTTTCGGCGTCAATTTTTTCAAGGAAAGCATAAGCCTTTTCTGCATAATCACTGCGTACGATCAGTTTTATTCCGCCGATCGCATTGGTGAGAATGGGATCAATGGTAACCGTAAATTCATCCTGCAGGGAAACGGGCAGGCCAGCATCCTGAAGACGGGCCAGCATAATATTAGCGGAAATATAATTATCGAAACTGCGCAGCACAACCATTTCCATGTATCAAAGATAAGTTAGCCGGATTCGGGAAATGCTGTTACCAATGGATGTGTATTATATATATAGTTGAAGGTTCAACATATTGTTCGTTTCCTTTTTTTATCCTGAACTTTTTATTCCGGTAGATTTTAACCTATTTAATATCTTCAACCCATGATTAAAAATGCTATTTACACCTTTCTGTTACTAATTATATCAAACCCTTCATTCGCACAAAACAGAAAATGGAATGTAAATGATACAACTGCACCCGGACATTTAGTAGAGTTTAGTGTAACGGAGGGAACCTGGATGAATCTGGACGTTTCTCCAGATGGAAAAGAAATCGTGTTTGATCTTTTGGGAGATATATACAGCATGCCCATCAAAGG
>JAEWDG010000198.1 GCA_023390215.1 Bacteroidota bacterium
AATACATTTTAACCGAGCAGGGCAAAGCCTTCGCACTGAAATAATATCAGTATTTGTTAGCTAATTTTGCACAATGCAAATTCTCGACGGTAAAAAAGCCGCGCAAACAATTAAAGATTCTCTCAAACTGAAAATTGAAAATCTGAAACCCGGCTCCCGCAAACCTTGTCTGGCAGCCATCCTGGTGGGAAATAACGGAGCCAGCCAAACCTATGTGACAAGTAAAATTAAAAATTGTGGTGAGGTTGGTTTTGAGAGCAGGTTAATTTCGCTGGACGAAAATTATTCGGAAAAAGAACTGTTCGATATTATAGGTGAACTTAATAATGATGAAAAGATTGATGGCATTTTGGTTCAGTTGCCGTTACCCGCGCATATCAGTGAGTCAAAACTCATAGGGCTGATCGACCCTGAAAAAGATGTAGACGGTTTTCATCCCGTGAATGCAGGCAAGCTGATGCTCGGCGAAGATGGATATATTCCCGCAACCCCTTTTGGCGTAATGTTGATGCTCGAACATTATGGAATAGAAACTTCAGGTAAGCACGCAGTAGTGATCGGCAGAAGCAACATCGTTGGGCGCCCAATGAGTGTTTTGCTGAGTCAGTCGGGAAAATTTGCAAACTGCACCGTTACATTATGTCATAGTAAAACCAAAGATCTCGCCGCTCATACGAGACAGGCCGATATAATCATTGCCGCGATCGGTAAAGCTGAGTTTCTAACCGGCGATATGGTAAAAGAAGGTGTGATCGTTATCGATGTAGGTATAAACAGAGTGGAAGACAAAATAAAAAAATCAGGTTATGCTTTAAAAGGTGATGTGCATTTTGACTCTGTTTCGAAAAAATCATCCTGGATATCGCCCGTTCCCGGTGGCGTGGGATTAATGACCATTGCAGCACTGCTCACAAATACATTCAAAGCTTTCGAAAAACATCAGCGAAGCAATGGATAGTATAACAGCTGTACATACAAAGACACTGCTTCCTGTAATGGAACATTTTTATACCATCCAGGGAGAAGGTTTTCACCAGGGCAGAGCCGCGTATTTTATTCGATTGGGTGGATGTGATGTTGGATGTGTCTGGTGCGATGTAAAAGACAGTTGGGAAGCAGACAAGCACCAGCTTTATGAGGTCGAGCAGATTGTTGAATGGGTGGAAAATGCGGGTGCAAAACTTGCGGTTATTACAGGAGGCGAACCTTTAATGCATAATCTGGATGAACTTACTAATGCACTCAGGGCAAAAGGCATCGAAACCAATATGGAAACTTCCGGGTCTCATCCTTTGTCGGGCAGTTGGAACTGGATTTGTATCTCTCCAAAAAAATTCAAAGCGCCACTGCAATCCATACTTCCCCGCGCAGATGAATTAAAAGTGATCATCTTCAATAGATCTGATTTTGACTGGGCGGAAAAATTTGCTACGGAAGTTCGGCCGGGTTGTAAACTATATCTTCAACCCGAGTGGGAAAAATCATCACAGATGTTACCATTGATTATCGAGTATGTAAAAGCGCACCCTCAGTGGGAATTATCGTTGCAGGTGCATAAATTCATTCAGGTGCCTTAGTTTTAACAGCCTGCTGCAAAGCTTTTTTCGATTTTCAGCTACCTTCATCGAAACATCTTATTTACGTTGAAGCCGATCCTTTTTATTCTTACCTCATTATTCAGTTTTGCAGTTTCAAGGGCACAATGGTATGATCCGGAAAAAGTTTCAAAAAAAGCAGGAGCTGTGTATGCCAAAGCTTATGAGGAAGCCGAAGAAGGGAAGTACGGGGAATCGATCGCGCATTTAGAAGAATGTATTCGCATGGATCCGAAATTTGTAGATGCTTATCTCTCACGTGCAGGAATCTATGCAAATCTTAAAAATTATAAAGCTTCCGTATCTGATTTTGAAAGGGGGCTTGCGCTCGATTCCGTTTATTCAAAAACTTATCTGCTCCCCTATTCCATTTCTTTGGCGGGTTTAGGCGCATTTGAAGAAGCATTGATGCGGGTAAATGAATTTCTGCAAACTCCCCGCCTGAACCAGCAAAGCATTCAGGCAGGTTTATACCGAAAAAAAACTTTTGAATTTGCTGTTCAATATGCAAGGGACCATCCTGAAGTAAAAGATTATGTATTTGCACCAAAAAACCTGGGACCCAAAATCAATAGCGTAAACCTGGAGTATTACCCTTCCATTACGATCGATAGTACAAGAATGGTATTTAACAGGCGTATTGGAAACGATGAAGATTTTTATGAAAGTGAAAGAACGGATACGGGATGGACAGAAGCGAAGCCGATTGGCGGAAAAATAAATACGAATTTCAGCGAAGGCGCGCAAACACTATCGCAGGATGGTGAATGGTTCATATTCGCGGGCTGCGGCTATCCGGAAGGGGAAGGGAGTTGTGATCTGTATTTCTGCAGAAAAACACGTAACGGAACCTGGACCGAACCCGAGAATCTCGGCCGACTGGTAAACAGTGAATTCTGGGATACCTCTCCCAGCATTAGTCCGGACAAGAAAGACCTTTATTTTGTTAGCAGCAGGCCGGGAGGTTATGGAGGAAAAGATATTTGGGTAACGCACCGAAGCGCAGAAGGAAAATGGTCGCGACCTGAGAACCTGGGTCCTACGATCAATACTTCCGGCGATGAGGCCTGTTCATTTATTCATGCAGATAATCAGACCCTTTATTTTAACAGCAACGGGCATGAGGGATATGGGATGAATGATCTTTTTCTGAGTCGCAAACAATCTGATGGAAGCTGGGGGAAACCTGTCAATCTTGGATTTCCCATTAATACCATTGACGATGAAGGTTCGATCATTGTTTTTGCCGATGGCAAAACTTCTGTTTATGCAAGTGATGGAACGGAAAATTATGGAGGGCTGGATCTGTATTCCTTCGAACTCAGGCCCGATATCCGTCCCTCAAGAACAACCTGGGTAAAAGGAAAAGTTTTTGATTCGAATACCAAAGCCGGTCTGCCTTCCCTGGTGGAACTAACGGATATCAATAATCGAAATTTTGTTACCCGCCTGCAGACTGATGAAGATGGAAATTATCTGGTTACGCTACCTGAAGGAAAAGAATACGCCTTTAATGTAAACCGCAAAGGTTACCTGTTTTACTC
>JAEWDG010000239.1 GCA_023390215.1 Bacteroidota bacterium
CTTCTGAGATCGCCTACAGAATACAGAAAGAAGGATTTGATTACCTCGATGCACCGGTAAGAAGAATTACTTCTGCCGATGCACCCATGCACTACGCGCCTAACCTGGTAGCAGCTTACCTTCCCGATGTTTCCCGAACAGTGAAACTGGTGAAAGAAGTGATGTACCAAAAGAAATAATGAAAGCTGTAAAAAACAGTTCGCTTACCTTAATGTTGACCTTGATCCTGCTGTTCTTCATTCCGGGAACAGGATGGTCGCAACATTTTTTTGCCAGCCTTTTCGCGGGTGGCAGTAATTATTCCGGTGATCTCCAGGAAAAAAGATTCACGCTCAGCCAGGCCCATCCCGCAGCAGGATTAGGCCTGTTATATGAATTTGGCCCTCATGTTTTGGTACAGGGCGAGTTCGCATTTGGCAGGATCAGCGCTGATGACAAACTCGGTAAAAATGCAAAACGCAACCTCAATTTTTATTCTCACCTCTACGAGTTTTCGTTAAAAGGAGAATACATGATCCTTGATCCATATTACTGGAAGGTTAGTCCATATGTATTTGCCGGGGTAGCAGTCTTCGACTTTGCCCCTTATACGGACGACGCTGCGGGTAATCCTATCCTGCTTCCCGAAAAAAGTACCGAAGGCCAGGGATTTATTGAAGGCAGATCAGAATACAAGCTCAGGCAACTTTCCATCCCGTTTGGTGGCGGGTTTCAATGGTCGATCAGTGATAATTCCAGGCTTGGAATTTTTGTGGGCTTCAGAAAAACTTTTACAGATTACATCGATGATGTAAGCACGACCTATGTAGATCAGACCCAACTCGCCCTTGCAAAAGGACAGGTTGCAGCGAATATTGCTTACAGGGGCGATGAGCTTCCTAACGGTTTACCTTATCCGCCCGCGGGAACACAAAGAGGTAATCCAAAAAGTCTGGACTGGTATTATTTTACCGGTTTGAGTTACCGGGTGAGGTTATTCGGCTACAGCAAACGCCAGCTTAAAACAGGCTGGGATGGCCGTTATACGGGTAAAAAAGGCCAGACGGGCTGTCCCAAATTTTAGCAGGATCTGTTTCAATTAAAAGATATGGCTTACGCTTCGCTTGAAGAATGTATAAATGATCTCGGGAAGAGAGGCCAGCTCGTAAGGATCACCGAAGAAGTGGATCCAAACCTCGAGATGGCAGCCATTCACATGCGCGTATTCCAAAAAAATGGTCCGGCTTTATTATTTGAGAATATAAAAGGCTGTGCTTACCGCGCTGTTTCCAACTTGTTCGGGAACATAGACAGAAGCCGTTATATTTTCCGCGATAGCTTTTCTATAATACCGGAGTTAATAAAGCTCAGGCAGAATCCCTCGCAGGTATTTACCCAACCATTCAGGTCATTAATGCTGGCACGTCACGCCGCATATGCAATGCCGAAGAAAATTTCTTTTTCATCCGCGGGGTTCCATGAAATTTCCATAGATCAGTTACCGCTGATCAAACACTGGCCCGGAGATGGTGGTGCATTTGTTACTCTTCCCCAGGTGTATACAGAAGATCCTGACCAACCAGGCCTCAAACAATCGAACCTGGGCATGTACCGGGTTCAGCTTAACGGCAATGCGTACATACTAAACAAAGAAATAGGTTTACATTATCAGCTTCACCGTGGCATTGGAATTCATCAAACAAAAGCAAATGCGAAAGACCAACCATTAAAGGTCAGTGTTTTCGTGGGCGGGCCGCCGGCGCATACTGTTGCGGCCGTTATGCCTTTGCCGGAAGGGATGAGTGAGCTGAATTTCGCAGGCGTATTGGGGTCGAGGCGTTTCCGTTATACAGAACATGAGGGCTTCATCCTCAGCGCCGATGCAGATTTTGTGATTACCGGATTTGTACATCTCGGGGAAAACAAGCCTGAAGGGCCATTTGGTGATCATCTTGGCTATTATAGTTTACAGCATCCCTTTCCCATGATGCGTGTACACAAAGTTTATGCGAAGAAGAAGGCGATCTGGCCGTTCACTGTTGTAGGCAGGCCACCACAGGAAGATACTGCCTTCGGAAATCTTATTCATGAGCTTACGGGGGAAGCCTTACAATCGGAAATACCCGGACTCAAAGAAGTGCATGCTGTGGATGCTTCCGGCGTCCATCCTTTACTGTTAGCAACCGGCAATGAACGATACACTCCTTATTTATCAGACCAGCGTCCTTCCGAAATCCTGACGATTGCAAACCGGATCCTCGGAACCGGGCAGTTGAGTCTGGCAAAATTTCTTTTTATTACTGCCGGGAATGCTGCGCAGCAACCGCCTTCCACAAAAGATACGCAGGCATTTTTAAGTTATGTGTTTGAACGCATGGATTTCAGCAGAGACCTGCATTTCCAAACAAAAACAAGTATCGATACGCTGGATTATTCGGGTGAGGGATTGAATGCAGGCAGTAAACTGGTACTTGCCGCGTATGGCGAAAAAAGGAGAGAACTGATTAGCAGGGAAAGTTTTGAACATGCAATGCTATCAGGCATAGGCCTGCACTGGGTAATGCCGGGAGTGCTTTCCATCAGCATGGAGCATTTTTCGGATTATGCAACTGCTGAGCAACAGATCAGTGAACTGGGATCTAGGTTAAAGAACCATGCCGGTACGTATCTGGATGAAATCGCTTTGATCATTGCCTGCGATGATGCCGCTGAACTTGCAGCAACGCTGAATAATTTTCTCTGGATTAGTTTTACAAGAACAAATCCTTCTCACGATATATATGGAATTGATGCGTTCACCCTGCATAAACACTGGGGATGCTATGGGCCTTTAATGATGGACGCACGTATAAAACCTTTCCATGCACCGGTATTAATGAAAGATCCCGCCGTTGAAAGCAGGATCGAAAGAATTTTTGCCCCGGGGGGAAGTCTTTATAATAAAATCTGATCAGTTTTTCTTTACAATCAGTTTTGAATTGAATTCATTGAAAACTGTATCAAAAAATGACCTTACCTCCGCATACTCGCCGGCAGGTATCACATAATCTTTTAACTCCAGCTCGCAAACGGTTTTTAGTTCATAGCTCCCTGCATCAAAAAAAGCTTCTGATGAAAAATGCGCGTGTTTTGAACTGAATTCCTTTTTCGAAGGAAGAGATTCCGGTTTATAACCAATGGGCAGTACAAAAACCGTTGTATCTCTTTTTAGAAATGGATGCGGAAAATATACGTCAAGGGTGCGGTTTGCCGCAGGGGG
Source organism: Bacteroidota bacterium (assembly GCA_023390215.1). Taxonomy (GTDB): domain Bacteria; phylum Bacteroidota; class Bacteroidia; order Chitinophagales; family Chitinophagaceae; genus Ferruginibacter. Next base: position 3,239 of record JAEWDG010000239.1, read on the forward strand.
CAGACTTCTGTTCCAGATTTTATACATGCGCGGGCTAAGAAACATTTTATCTCCCGAAATCACGGTAGGCAGTTTTTCCATTTCAAGATCCAGCATATACTCACCTTTCCTGGATGCGTCTTTCAGCTCAAAAAAATCCGGTTCTACCAATCCAAAATAGTTGATCAGGACAGATTTCTGGTCATCTTTTTTCTCGCCTGTCAAATGAAGTCTTTTGTATTCGCCACTGGTGTTGATCTGCATCTGCGCTTTGGCGGTGCCATCTTCTTTTAATTTAACGATGCACCTTGTTGAAAAAAGATTTTCCTCCGATTTACTCCTTGGTGTAGGAACGAGTTTCCCGCCATTTTCTGTGATCAGCAGTGCATTCCTGTTTTCCGTAAACCCTCCCAACACACCAAACTCGTTTGTATTACTGGTACATTCCAGCCAGATGCTGTCTTTTGCTTGAGGCAGACAAAGGATCACATGATTAAAACCATTATATGGCATAGTCGGATCCAGAGGTCTTTCGTTTACGCCGGCATTGATCAGGGCCTGATAACTTTTCAAGCCAACGGCATCCAAACAGGCCTGGGTATAATTAGAAAGTGCTTTACAATCGCCATATTTGTTTTTATCCGTGGTCATGGCAGGAAAAGGTTTGAACCCGCCAATACCAAGCTGAATACTCACATAACGGAAATTTTCCTGCAAATAATTGTACACGATCGCAGCTTTCTCCCTGTCTGTTTTTGCATCCTTAACGAGATTTCTAAAAAAAGCCTTTTTATCCTCATCCAGGTTCAACGAGGATTTTGCAAGGCCGCCATACCATTTTCCGAAATTTTCCCAACTGCTCATGTCACCTTCAACGCCGTCCAGTTCAAATTTATTTGGCGCCAGGATGATCATGGGGTAGCGGCTCCGCTCACTTCCTCCAAGCTCTTCATATTTTAGCGCGGGCATCATCTCCGCCGTCCATTTGTACATTTTATTTCCCCCTTCTGTAGTGATCTGTGGCTGGATATTACTGTTAAGCATCCGGTACCGGATATCAAGGTCTGCGGGAACAGTTACTACATATTGTCCGCTTACCAGCGATTGCTCCGGAGATTGTAAAGTATAGGAAGGGTAGTGAAGGGAACCAGAATATTTTACTTCGGAGTCGTATTCAATTGTTATGGGATAAGTAGTTGTCTGAAGGATCAGATAATAGTATTTTGAATCCGTGATCAAACCTTCGCCGGCATAAACCGACTGCATATCTTTCTTAGCATATTTTTTTATCAGCTTGCCGGATGCATCATAGAGTTTTACACTCAGGTCTTCCAGCGACCGGAACGGATCTGTATATTCAAGGATTCGCTGCCTGCTTTTCCCTTTTTCATCCAGTATCGTATACACCTCGTGGTTACGGAAATATGCCTTGCTGATCGACTTGATATCCACTACCTGTTTTTCTTCCCGTGTAACCACATGTGCATCCTTTTTCATGGATTCAGGAATCGTTGAAACATCCCAGTTTTGAGCACTGCATTGTACGGTGATCATTAGGCTTAAGTATAAAGAGAACATTTTCATTGTACTTATTTCTTTTTAATAACAACCTGTTCATTCAAACTATAGATCATTTTGTAATAGAACTCTCTCAGGTCGTCGTATGATGAAGCGGGGTAATAAGGTTCGGGCATGGAAATCACCACGCGCATACTTAACACGTTTCCAGCTGCACTATACACACGTGAGAATTTTGTATTGGTTCCATTCATTAAGAGTTCGATGTTTTTTGGTAACACATCGAATTCGAATCCTTCCGGAATGCTGAAATTCCCGTAAATAGTGTAATCCTGCGCGTAACCAAAATCTACATCTGCCTTGCGTATGGTGGAGATAAATGGATTATCGTGTAAGCCGTTAAAAAAATTTGTATTGAAATACCGGTAGTTTCCACTTTCATTTAGCTGTGTGTGAAATTCGACGGTTTCAGTTAATGGGAGTGTATCAACGTCCAAATTTTTTATATTGAACTGATCCAGTTCGAGTGCAGGATAGGGATTCAGAAAATATTTTTTCCTGAATTCATCCTCGCTTTTCTGGTAGGATCTGCGGTGCTCAAATTTGCAGTAATCGGAACTGCTGATCGAACAGGAACCTTTCATCAATCCATTTGCATCTATATCACCCTGGAGTGCGATCATCGCAGCGTATTTATGCCGGCCATCAGTCACATCAATCCATTTAGCAAAAACCGGGTTAACTAAGAAGCCCCTTGTGTTGACAACCTCTACGGGAATCAAACCAAAAACCGCGTTTTGATCAGATGGATCAAGCACCATGCTGTTGTTTGCATTTTCGAAATAACAAAACACCCGATCGAATTGGCGAAGCGTGGTGTTGTTGGTGTTTACGAGTCCGTTTTCACTGGTACTCATAAGGATAGGGTAGGATTGCAACCCGGCTTTATTTAATAAGGCGACCAGCAAAAGATTAGCATCCGCGCGGTTTCCTTC
>JAEWDG010000039.1 GCA_023390215.1 Bacteroidota bacterium
GACCAATATATGCTTGTGAATGCAGCAGAGGATGAAAACCTGATGCTGATCGATTTACCTGCAGGCAACTACGATGACCTTTCTTTTTTGCTGGGTGTTGACAGTCTGCGAAACTGCAGCGGAGCACAGGATGGCGTACTGGATCCGATGAATGATATGTTTTGGACCTGGAATACCGGATACATCATGTTCAAACTTGAAGGGAGTTCTGATGTTTCAAAAGCCGATCTGAACCGACTGGAGCTGCATATCGGTGGATTTAAAGGAAAATTAAATGTTGCGCGAACAGTTTCATTCGATCAGCCTTTCGAAATAAGGGAAGGAAAAACCACCGAGATCCAGATCGTAATGAACCTTGATAAACTCTGGAACGGAAAAAACCAGGTTAAGATCGCCGAAGAACCGATGTGCATGACCATAGGGCCGCTCGCGCAAAAAATCGCTGATAATTTTCCCGGCCTTTTTAGTATCAGGTCAGTGACCCAACCTCAGTGAAAAAAAAGCTCACCATAACATTTCTGGTTCTGTTCAGCCTGAGCGGTGCCCTGCTTATGGGAGCGGAAAAAGATGACGGCCTGGGTGCATACAAGCCTCATCCGATGAAGTTGGAAATACCAAAGGGCTGGCCACAGCCTACGCGTAATATTTACGCCAACAATAAACTTACCGTAGAGGGATTTATGTTAGGTAAGCGCTTGTTCTATGATGGTAACCTCAGCAAAGATGGGCAGGTGAGCTGCGCCAGTTGCCATCAGCAATTCGCTGCATTTGCAACTTTTGATCACGACCTCAGCCACGGGGTTGCCAACACATTAACAACCCGTAATGCGCCAGGACTTTTCAATCTCGCATGGAGAACCGATATGCATTGGGATGGCGGTGTTAACCATATTGAAGTACAACCGCTGAACCCACTTACAGCGCCAAATGAAATGGGTGAAACTGTTGAGAACGTAGTATCGAAACTCAAAAAAGATACGGCATATAAAAGATTATTCAAAGCGGCCTTCGGAGACGCGGCGATCACTACGCAAAGAATGTTGCGCGCACTTTCCCAGTTCACCGGAACGCTGATCAGCGCAAACAGCAAATACGATAGAGTGATGCGTGGTGAAGAATATTTTACCGCCTATGAATTAAAAGGCTATGAACTGTATAAATCGAAATGTTCGACTTGCCATCCCGAACCACTTTTTACCGATAACAGTTATCGCAACAATGGTATGGCATTGAATCGTTTCAATGATATCGGTCGCCAGGCCATCACGCTTGATCCAGCAGACTCGTTAAAATTCCGCGTACCCAGTTTGAGAAATGTGCAGCTAACTTTTCCTTATATGCATGATGGAAGCATTTTCAGCATACCGCAGGTGATCGAGCATTACCGTTCAAAAATACAGTTACATGATCCAAACCTCGATCCCGTTTTGAGAAATGGTATTCCGATGACGCTGTTGCAAAAAAATGAATTAACGTATTTCCTCTATACCTTAACCGATAGTAGTTTTACGAAAGATAAAAGGTATGCTCCCGATAACGGCATGATCATGCAGCAAATGTTTGATAACCATTAATACGGCCCGATGAAGATCTGGGAGATAAACCAGACGAAAGAAGCAAGCGCAGGAATAGAAAGAAATAACGGTGTCCATTTCTTTTTTCCGGGAAGAGAAATATTATCGAGGAACAGTGCTCTTTCAGCATACACAAAGTTCAACGCCACAGCAATAAAAGACGAAACCCAGCTGATCAGAATTAAAGGAAACAGCCTTCCTGTTTGTAACACGAGGTTATGCCATTTGAGCACGGAATACTCATCGGGGCTAAGTAAAACTACGAAGAGAATAAACAGGCTGGAAAGCGCAAGCCAGGTGGAAAAACGTTTGAATTTCATACGATACAGATAGGAAATTGAATCGATTTAATTAAACGCATGGCATTGAATCTTATTGTAATAAACAGAACTGCCACTATTGAGAACAAAAACTATTTTTGAATGTAAATTGCTTACCGATTGAGTAATATTAAAAAGCTGGCAGGTCAAACATTATGGTATGGGATACCAACCATCGCCAGTCGTTTTTTGGGATACCTGATGAATATGGCTTTACCTTTTTTCATCAGCCTTCCGGAAAAAACAGCAGATCTTGTACAGGTATATACGATCATTCCATTTTTGAATGTTTTGTACTCCTATGGAATGGAAACTGCTTATTTCCGCTTTTCACAAACTGCCGATAAACGCAAATTATACAGCACACTTTCCATTTCGCTTCTATTAAGTACCATCATATTTTCCGTTCTTCTCCTCATTTTCAAAGGTAGTCTTGCTTCGGCAGCCGATCTAAATGACCATCCGAACTATCTGATCTGGATGATCGCTATTATAGCAGTGGATAATCTGAATACCCTGCCCTTCGCCAAACTGCGTCAGGAAAACAGACCCAAACGATATGCATTCGCGCGTATAGCCGGTATCGTTATCAACCTTCTGGTTGTGATCCTGTTCCTTGGCATTATACCTTCCTACCTGGCAAAACATCCGGATAGTTTTTTGTCAACGATCTATTCCCCTGAGATCGGTTTGGGTTATTATCTTCTCGGCAATCTTTGCGGCAGCTTGTTTGTGCTTATTTTACTTTCGAAGGAAATCAGGCAGGTGAGATTCGAATTTGACCGCGTGCTCTGGAAAGAAGTAATGAGATACAGCGCGCCGCTTATCATTGTTGGCCTGGGGGGAATGGTAAATGATGTGTTAAGCAGATTGATTTACCGTCATGTGGTTGACCTGCCTAAGGTTCAGGCCGATCATGAATTGGGTGTATTCGCAAATATTTTCCGTCTTGCGCTTTTGATCACGATCATGATCCAGGCATTCCGGATGGCAGCCGAGCCTTTTTTCTTTAATCAAAGCAGGCAGGAGAACGCGCAGAAAACGTATGCACGTGTGATGAAATTTTTTGTGATTGCCTGTTGCTTTATGTTTCTTTTCATCGGCCTGTTCCTCGATATCTTTAAATGGATCTTTCTCACCTTCGCAAATAAAAACTGGGTTGAAGGCCTTGATGTTGTGCCCCTTCTTGCGCTTGGAAATATATTCCTGGGCATTTACTATAACCTCAGTGTTTGGTATAAGCTTACCGCTAAGAACAATTACGGGGCTGTGATCACGGTGATCGGAGCTGCGATAACTATCCTATTGAATGTTTTACTGATTCCCGTTTTACACTATACGGGCGCGGCATTGGCCACATTCACCTGTTACCTGTTTATGATGATCGCAAGCTACAAACTTGGCCAGAAGCATTATCCCATTCCATACGCAGTGAAAAAGCTGGTTGCTTACCTCGTACTCTCCCTGATGATCTATTTGCTTCACCTGGGTATGGTGCATATGATCAGTGATAGACTTTGGTTTTCAATCGCAACAGGCCTGTTGCTTTTTGGATTTTTTTCCTGGTTCGTTGGAAAGATCGAAGCAAAAGAACTTCGCAAGATGCCGTATATCGGAAAATACTACCAGAAAGTTCCTGCTACCTAATTCATATATCTCCGCATCACTGCATACAGCACACGCATTTCTGCCGCATCCATTGGTCCGGTTTTATTAGAAGCGAAAAAATGCAGCCTGAACGAACGTACTGCAGATTGTAAATTTGTTACATCATATCCGATCAACCGGAGTGCGATACTGGTATCTATTTCCGAAGCATCAGCTGTAACGGACGTTGTATCGTACCAATAGCCAAAACTACTGTCTGCAAGACGTTTCCATGGAAAATACGCACTCGGATCATTCTTTCTTCCAGGAGCAATATCTGCATGACCGAGATAATTACTTTGTGGAATCTGGTAGCGTTTGGAAAGTGTATCCAGCAGGATCAAAAGACTATGGATCTGCACCTCTGGAAAACTGTCTCTTCCATTATTATCCAGTTCGATCCCGATCGATGAAGAATTAATATCACGGTTTGAACCCCAGCGTGACACACCCGCATGCCAGGCCCTCAGATAATCATTCAATAAATGAGTAACAGTGCCATCTTTACAAATCAGGTAATGCGCGCTTACCTGTGTTTCAGGCTTGGCAAAAGTGCGCAATGTTTGTTCGCAACTGTCCTGGGCAGTATGATGGATAATGATATAATTCGGCTTTCTTAATCCGAAATTGCTGGTATACGCAGATGTTTCCGGAATAGAATCGAAAATAAGCAGTGTAGTATCCGGACGTGCCAGCAGCACCTGCTTTGTGCTGTCAATGGCCTTTTCATAATTTTTTACAACGGTGCTGCTTACAGGTTTTTTTGCACAGGAATAAATCGAAAGGGTCAGGAATGTGAGAAAGATAAACCTTTGAATCATTTACAATTGATCTTAATGTATGGATGCTGGTCTTCAAAATTAAGATTATGCGGGAAAGGGAAGTAGGCTGTATCCGCTCTCATCTCCATTTTACCATATCCTTCAGATAAATTTCCATCGGGTCTGATTTTAAACAACACCTGACGCACCGAGATCATTCCTTCAGACTGAAACCGGTACCAGCCATCTATTACGCTATCTTTTAACGAACCTGAGAACCAGCCTTCGTTCGCATCCTTTTCGAACCGGTTATAGATCAACTTGCCTTTAATCTGGCTGGCATCCTGCTGCGCTTCAAAAAAAGCTGTATCTCTTGCAATAATCATCCGGTAGCAACCCGCTGCAGAAACAGGCAGAACTACACTTTCAGGCTTCTGCGGTTTAGCATCAACTACTGTCTCCGATTGCTTATCATTACATGCAGCAAAAAAAATAAAAAACAATAAACCACAGATAAAAACATTATACCTGTTCATCTTCAACGTTTTTAAAATTAAAACAAGGACACAAGGTCCTTGTTCATGAACATTATATGTGTGCCACTCAGGCTTCAGATGGTTGATGTTTGCCTTCGCCGATCTCCTCCAGCATCTTCTTATTGAATGCAGGCAGATCTTTGGGGCTGCGGCTTGTAACCAATCCATTGTCCACCACAACTTCTTCGTCACGCCAGTTAACCCCCGCGTTTTCCAGATCTGTTTTTATGGATGCAAAGGAGGTCATTTCTCTCCCCTTAAGTAACCCGGTCTCTATTAAAAGTTGCGGCCCGTGACAGATGGCTGCCAGTGGCTTTGCCTCTTCAAGAAAATGTTTTGCAAATTTGATATAGGATTCCTGGCGCCGCATCTGATCGGGGTTAATAACACCACCGGGAACTACCAGCGCGTCGTAGTTTTCAGGTGATTCAGATTCTATGTCTCCGTCTACATTAAGTTCAATTGACCAGTTGCCGTTTTTCCAGCCTTTTACTTTTCCTTTTTGTTTCGATAATATCCTAACCTCATAACCCGCATCTTCCAGCGCTTTTTTGGGGCTGGTCAATTCATCTTCTTCAAATCCATTATCCGTAATAATGGCTACTTTTTTATTCATTGCTGATTCCATAACTGATTTGCTTTTTATATGAATGATGATATTCTGCGACAAATATTATTCCAGCATGGCCTGATATAGGTTTCCGGGATTTTGGCGAAACAATGAAACAGAATTGCGTAAGCTTCGAAACGGGCTGCTACATTTGCAGCATGAAAACCATTTTGCTGTTACTTCTTTCCGGTTCGTTTTTTCTCTCCGGATGCACGGGCTCAAAGCGTGTTTCTGCAACCTCATCAGAACCGAGGTTGATCTTCCTGGACACCCTGACTGTGAATTTTGGTAAAAGCTTCGATCACACAACTGTCGGCGGGCTTTCCGGAATTGACTATAATGAAGGATCAAACCGTTTTTATTTGATTTGTGATGACCGAAGTAATATTAATCCCGCGCGCTTTTATACTGCAGAGATCAACCTCTCCTCAGGTAAACTAGAAGACGTCGATTTTCGTTCTGTTCACTATTTGAAAGATTCTATGGGAAACAATTATCCGGATTCAAAAACTGACCCTACCCGCACACCGGATCCCGAAAGCATCCGGTATTGGAAAGGCCGCGATCAACTGGTATGGAGTAGTGAGGGTGAACGTGCCAGCAGAAACGGGAAATTCATTCTGGCTGATCCTTCTATAAATATTACAGACAGCTCTGGAAAATACCAATCTTCATTTCCCATTCCCGCGCATTGCCATATGAATGCAGAAGAAAGAGGACCCAGACAAAATGGTGTGTTTGAAGGCCTGAGTTTCAGTCCGGATTATAAGAAATTATTTGTGTCCATCGAAGAGCCGCTCTATGAAGATGGCCCA
>JAEWDG010000304.1 GCA_023390215.1 Bacteroidota bacterium
GAGCAGGATTAAGTGATGGTCAGATCTCACCAGCGGATATCCTTGCCATTAAAGGACCGTTCGCAGTGCAGGAGTATGTGGTGAATGAGATCCAGGAAGTGTACCGTTTACAGGGTGTGCGGATCAATGATAAGCATATTGAAGTGATCGTGCGCCAGATGATGCGTAAAGTAACCATCGAAGATGCCGGTGACACCAAATTCCTTGAAGGAGATACAGAAGATCGCCTGGATTTCAATACAGAGAACGATTATATTTTCGATAAGAAAGTTGTTACTGATCATGGTGAAAGTGCTAAACTTCGCCCCGGCCAGATCGTTACGCTGCGTGAAGTACGTGAAGAAAATTCTTTGCTTCGCCGTGCGGATAAAAAACTGGTTGAATATCGTGATGCACGTCCTGCAACATCATCGCCGTTGTTGCTGGGTATTACAAAAGCATCATTGGGAACTCAGAGCTGGATTTCTGCGGCATCCTTCCAGGAAACAACCAAGGTGCTCAGCTCTGCTGCCATCCAGGGTAAAACCGATCTCATGCTCGGATTGAAAGAGAATGTGATCACAGGTCATCATATTCCTGCCGGTACAGGTATGCGCGAATTCGAAAACATGATCGTGGGTAGCAAGGAAGAATATGAATTGCTGCAAACAACCAAAGAAGCGATGAGCTTCGATGAAGAGGAATAATTCGAATTAGATAGATAGTGTCTTCAAAACAAAATTGTCCGTAGTTAATACTGCGGACAATTTTTTATGATAGATAGTGGTGATACATCCGAAGGATAACTGTGGTGTTCGTTATTCTGCTTTTATCTCGCCTCGCGCGCCCATCTCGGCATCGGCAAATGAATGGTCAACGAAAGTATAGCTTCCTTTTTCCGGCAAAACAAATTCTGTTATTGCACCGCTGGCTGGACCTAAAAAAACAGACTGCATTCCTTTAAGCTCATTTGCGGGATTTCCATCCAGCCAAACTTTGTCGAAGATTGTTCCAATGACATGAAAACTTGTTGCATTATTCGGGCCTGCATTTAATATATAGAATCGGATGCGTTCGCCAACTTTTGCTTTAAGTGGATGTACTACATACTGTCCCGATTTTCCATTGAATGTTACAAGGTTAGGCTGTTTAAGCATTGCTTTTACGGTGTCGGGTCTATATATATCGCCATCCTTCACCAGATAAAATTCGTTCTGAACAATTGCGTATTCACGGTCAACCTTATCTGGATAACCGTCTTCAGGCTCAACGATAACCATGCCTATCATGCCGTAGATCATGTGCAGCAGCACCATGGGCGTGCCGCAATGATACATGAACACACCTGGATATTTTGCTGTCCATTGAAAATGTATCGTTTCGCCCGGTTGAATGCTCCTGTACTTATCCTCGGGGTTCACCATTGCTGCATGAAAGTCGATTGAATGGTTCATGGGCATCATATTAACCTGCATATCCATTGCAGGCATAGGTTCATTCGACCTGTCTGTCATTGAGAACTTAACAGTTTGACCCACCCGTACTTTAAGCACAGGTCCGGGAACGGAATTGCCGAAGGTCCAGGCAGTATATTGAATGTCTGGTGAAACACGAACGAGTTGGTGTCTAACATCGAATTTTACTTCTACGGTGTCGCCTTCTGCTGCTTTCGGAACGACCTCTCCGTAGGCTAATGGGCCCTTGTTGGTACTGTCGGTGTTTACTTCTTTGGAAACAACTGCAGTTGGTGAAACCGCGTCTTTGCTATCTTTTTGATGACAACTGAAAAATAGAAGTGTGATAAGAGAAAAAAATACTGCTTTCATAGAATCAGGTATTAAAAAATTATGCCACTTAATGCGATCTCAATTATATATTGTGCATTGGAGCCTTATCTGATATGCTTTTGGTTAACCAGCATACAGGTTTGCCCGTATTATTTCTGCAAATAGGTAAAATAATTTTTAGTTGTGGTTGAGTTGCCTTCAAGCATATTTTCTAAAATATGCCGGGAATTTTGCCGTTAACCCTTTCCTAAATAAAATGCCGCAAGCCAAGGGATTTATGCTTTTAATTATCTTGCCGCCCAAACAAATAATAGCTGATGAAGCAAATTTCCCTGTTGTTGAATATTGTTCTTCTCATTGCAGTAGGCATACTGTATTACCTGCATTTTTCCGGAAATAAAAAAGCGGCGCCAGAACCTCAAAAAAAAGCGGCAGCAAAGGTGCCTGTTATCGAACTTGACAAAGCGCCCATTGCATATGTTGACCTTGATTCGCTGAATGAGAAGATCACGTATATCAAAGACAAGAAGAAAGAACTGGAGGCAGAACAAAAGGCCATTGAAAACGAGTGGACAAACGGAAGCCGGGCTTTGCAGGCGAGAAGAGACGATTTTATTCGCAAACATGAAAATGATAAAAACTTAACCGAAGAAGCTGCCATGCAGTTTCAAAATGAGTTATTACAGTCGCAGCAAAACCTCGACGAGAAACGCCAGGCACTTACACAAAAGCTTACCGAGAAGAGTTATAAATTCATGGAGGATATCCAGAAGAAATTGAAAGAATTCCTCGCCGACTATAACAGTAACGGTACGTACAAGTATATCTTTACCACGGGCACCGGTTTGGATTATATCGTTTTTAAAGATTCCTCTTTAAACATTACTGATGATGTGATCGCCGGAATGAACGAAAAAATCGCGAAGGAATCCAAAAAATAATAAAGGCTTTAGTTATCTTGAATCCCGTCAACGTATTGACGGGATTTTTTTATGGCAGAAACGCATACATCATTCAAAGCATCACTCGGTTTATTAGACGCAACCATGATCGTTGCAGGTTCTATGATCGGATCGGGAATATTTATTGTCAGTGCTGATATCACTAGAAATGTAGGTTCACCCGGATGGCTGTTGGTTATTTGGCTGATCACAGGTTTTATGACATTGACTGCGGCATTAAGCTATGGAGAATTAAGTGCCATGTTTCCTAAAGCTGGTGGCCAGTATGTGTATCTGAAGGAGGCTTTCAATCCGCTGGCCGGATTTTTATATGGGTGGAGTTTTTTTGCTGTAATCCAAACAGCAACCATTGCTGCTGTAGGGGTAGCATTCAGTAAATTTCTCGGAACCTTGCAGCCAGCATTAGGGCCTGAAAACATTTTGTTTCAAATTGGTTCATTCGCAATCAATGCAGGCCAGATAGTGGCAATAGTACTGATTGTTTTTCTTACCTATATTAATACCAAAGGAATTGAAGGGGGGAAAATCATACAAACGATTTTTACAAGTGTCAAGCTCCTTTCATTATTTGGCTTGATCGTATTCGGATTAACACTTGGCGCTAAGACCGGCGCCTGGTCTGCAAATTGGTCGGACGCATGGACCATGAAAAAGCTCGATAGTGCGGGCGATCTGATTGCACCTATAATTGGCAGCTCCATATTAGGTGCAGTTGCTGCATCCATGGTTGGATCTATATTCAGTTCTGATGCCTGGAACAATGTAACCTTTATTGCAGGAGAAGTAAAGAATCCTAAACGAAATATAGGCTTGAGCCTGTTCCTTGGAACCCTGATCGTAACCCTGATCTATGTGTTTGCCAACATCATGTACCTCACCGTACTACCTGTTAAGGAAATCGCTTCAGCGCCTCAGGACAGGGTTGCAGTCGCAGCCAGTAAAGCGATCTTCGGAAATATAGGGACATACGTAATCGCTGTTATGATCATGATCTCTACATTCGGTTGTAACAACGGATTGATACTTTCAGGTGCGCGTGTGTATTATACAATGGCAAAAGACGGCCTGTTTTTTAAAAAGACAGGAACGCTGAACAAAAAAGACGTTCCTGAATTCGCATTATGGATCCAGTGTCTTGTTGCCTGCGCGTTATGCCTTAGTGGAAGGTACGGTGATTTGCTGGATATGATCTCCTTTGTAGTGGTCATGTTTTATGCCCTTACCATCGCAGGTATTTTTATTTTGCGAAAGCAAAGGCCGGATCTTGAAAGGCCATACAAAGCATTCGGTTATCCCCTGCTTCCTGCAATCTATATTCTGATGGCCCTGACTTTTTGTATCCTGTTGATCTGGTTTAAACCTGCATATACCTGGCCCGGACTGATTATCGTACTTGCAGGTATCCCGATTTATTATATTGCAGTCGCAAACAAAAAGCCGGCTTCATAATGTTACCAAGCTGGAAAATTTGTTATACATTTTTGAGTGGCCATTAGAGATAATAGGAAGATATCTTTAAAAGGCCGGAATAATTTTGAAACAACAATGAATTTTGATCTGCTTTTTCAATCCTTCAGTAAGATAAAAGTTGCAGTTATAGGCGACGTTATGCTCGACACTTACTGGTGGGGAAATGTTGAACGTATATCCCCTGAAGCGCCGGTTCCTGTGGTGGCCGTTACAAAAAGAGAAGAACGAATTGGCGGTGCAGGTAATGTTGCGTTGAATGTAAAAGCGCTGGGCGCTCAGGTGCATGTAATCAGCATGACAGGCGATGATGCGGAAGCGGAAAAGCTGAAAGGTCTGTTCGATGAGCAGGGAATTAATACAGCGTATCTGTTGAAAACCAGGTCAAGGCAGACAACCAATAAGATCCGTATCATCGGCAGAAATCAACAGATGATGCGGCTGGATGCGGAAGTGACCTCAGCGTTAAACAAGGAAGATGAAAAATCTTTGCTTGATGATTTTAAGAAATACCTGGAGAATGAAACGCCCCATGTGGTCATTCTCGAAGATTATAACAAAGGGGTACTGAGCAAAGAAGTGATCACTGCGGTCATCACACTGTGTAAGAAGAATCATGTACTTACGGCAGTTGATCCCAAACGGAAGAATTTTTTCGAATACAGGGAGGTTGATATTTTCAAGCCAAATCTGCACGAGGCGAAAGAGGGGTTAAACCTGCTAACGGATACGGTTACCCTGGAATCCATGTCGCATATTCACGAACTGTTGAAAAAGCAACTCGGGCACAGGATCTCATTTATTACACTTTCGGAAAAAGGTGTATTCTACCAGGAAGCGGATCATAAGCGCATCATACCAACGCATGTAAGGTCTATCGCCGATGTCAGCGGCGCCGGAGATACGGTAGTCGCAGTTGCTTCGGTTGTGTACGCGGCAACAAAAGATGTTAACCTGATGGCTGAAATGGCAAATATTGCAGGCGGCCTGGTTTGTGAGGAAGTGGGTACTGTGGCTATAAATAAGGACCGTTTGCTGGAGGAATGTAAAACCCTACTTTCCCTCCGGAATTAACAGTTTGCAAGGCTTTTGCCTTTTTCTTAGCGGCTGTTCAAACAGTTTCCAAAAAGAATAAAAATTCTTTGTCTGGAAACAAGATAATTTTACCTCCAAATTAATCATTCATGCGGCCATTCTCATTAGCCATTCACGGAGGTGCAGGCACGATTCTGAAATCTGATATGACTCCTGAACTCGAGCAGGCTTATGCACGGGGATTGGAAGAAGCCCTTAATGCCGGATACGCCGTTCTGGAGGAAGGTGGATCGGCTGTAAACGCGGTTAAAGCAGCAGTAGTTATACTCGAGGATAACCTCTTGTTCAATGCGGGGAGGGGATCAGTGTTTACAAAAAAAGGCGTGCAGGAAATGGATGCTGCGATCATGGACGGTAAGGACCTTTCTGCAGGATCCATTGCCGGCGTTCGAAATGTAAGAAATCCCATTGAACTGGCGGCTGAAGTGATGATCAACAGTAACCATGTTTTCCTAAGCGGAAAAGGCGCCAACGATTTTGCAATAAAACAGGGTATCAAACTGGAACCGGATGAATATTTTTTCTCGCAGTTCAGGTACGATCAGTGGAAGGTCATGCGGGACAGCGATAATTATTCGCTGGACCATACACATCAGGGATTGGAAGAATTGATGAAAGATAAAAAATTTGGAACAGTGGGCGCAGTGGCCTGCGACATGCTGGGAAATATCGCCGCTGCTACCAGCACCGGAGGTATGACGAACAAAAAATATGGAAGGATAGGAGACAGTCCTTTGATCGGTGCGGGAACCTATGCAAACAATGAAACCTGTGCCATCAGTTGTACCGGGCACGGTGAACCTTTCATACGGGCCGTTGCTGCGCATGATGTACACGCGTTGATGGAATATAAAGGATATAACCTGGAAGAAGCTATGCGTGAAGTGGTGATGATTAAGCTGGTTAATATGGATGGCGAAGGAGGGATGATAGGCGTAGACGCAGAAGGAAACACAGCCATGATCTTTAACAGTGCAGGCATGTACCGCGCTATGAAAAACAGTAAAGGAGAATTTACCATCGGAATTTATAAAGACGATTTACCTCTTTGAGACAACGGAATGAACATTAAAAAGTACGCTGTAATCGTGGCTGGGGGAAACGGTGCCCGGATGCGTTCAACAACACCCAAACAATTTTTGCTGCTGAACGGCAAACCTGTTCTGTATTATACCCTCAAAGCGTTTATGGATGCCTTTGCGGATATTGAGATCATTCTGGTGTTGCCGGAAGAGCATATCGGAACGGGTCAGGAAATTATCGATGCGTATTTTGATTATAAAAATATTCGTTTAACCGTGGGTGGCAGAACACGTTTTCATTCTGTACAAAACGGGTTGGCATTGGTTCAGGAAGACAGTGTGGTTTTTGTCCACGATGCCGTGAGATGTTTGATCTTACCGGATCTGATCAGAGATTGCTATGAAGCAACTTTGAATTTCGGCTCCGCTGTTCCTGTGATCGCATGCAAAGACAGTGTAAGAATTCTTACCGAGGAAGGTAATGAAGCGCTCGAAAGAGATATTGTAAAACTTGTGCAAACGCCACAAACCTTCTATAGCAAGATCCTTTTACCCGCATACCAGATAGATTATAAAGATAAATTCACCGATGAAGCCACGGTAGTGGAGGCGTTCGGACTTAAAATTTATTTACTGGAAGGAGATGAAGACAATTTTAAGGTAACACATCCCACAGACCTGCTTCTTGCAGAACAGGTCATTGCTCAACGTCCATCTGAATCAACTGAGGGGTAGATTATTTTTCCGACATTAGCTGAATGGCTGAAAAACAGAAATTCGATCCGGATGGCAGTTTCACCGTGCGTGAATCGCGTGCGACGAATTATGCGTTAGCCATTATTTTTCTTGTGATCTTTATTTCTTCGGTGTACACGGCGGATTTCAGTGCTTTCTCGGCGGGATCACCCAGTACGGTGGGGTTAATTGCGATAGTACCTGCAGTGCTGTTCTTTATAAAAGCAGGGAAACATAAATTGATCATGGAAGTTAATGCCAGCGGGTTTTTCTACCAGGGGAAACTTATCACAGACTGGCAGAATTTTATTTCAGTAAAATTTACGGAAGAGGAAAAGGCATTTCGAATTTCTGATAATTTTTTCCTTCTGATCGAGTATTTCAAACCCGGTGAGCCAACTTCCTTTGTCACAAAGATCGGCCTGGGAAACACCCAGGACAAATCAGAAGAGGAGATCATCGAAGCAGTAGAATTTTATCACGGGCGCTCGGGGTTTCATGCTTTGATCGCTGAAGAATAGTTCCTCAAATTTTTTTATCTTCCTGTTTCAAAGCATTGTTTATGAGTACCGAAGCAGAAGATATGGTTTCACGTGAAGAGATCAAATCTGAATTCCAGGTTGAACGTATGATCTTGTTCAGTGATGCAGTGTTCGCGATTGTTATCACGCTCATGGCTATAGAAATCCGCATTCCTGAAGCAGCAGGACATATGGAAGATGACCGGCTTGTAGTTGAATTGAAACACTTGTTCCCGGTGATCGCTGCTTATTTGGTGAGCTTCGTGTTTATCGGCGTAATCTGGTTTCAGCACCTTAAAATATTCAGTATTGTAAAATCTTACGACAAGGGGTTGGTGTTTCGCAATATGGCATTATTGTTTTTCATTGGGCTTTTCCCTTTCAGCGCATCGGTAATTACCCGGCAAAAAGGAACATCGATATCCTTCTTCATCTATTTATCTGTGATACTTGCCTGTATTTACGCTCAGTATTTCCTGCTGCGTTATCTCGTGAAACAGAAACCGGAGCTTTGTGTAACATCCGGAATGACTGAACAAAAGGAATCGCTGAGGCAAAAAGGTACGATGGTGGTGATCTTTACGATTGTCTTGCTTGTGGCTGCTATTAGCTTTTATTTTGTAGATGACCACGATCTTCGAAACCTGATCCCCTTTCTGCTTATACCAATGGTAGCCATTTACAGGCTGCAGGAACGGAAAAGAAAAAAGAAAGCGTCGATGGCATTAATAAAAGCTGAAATTGATCACGAATAAAAAATTGATAAGCTATTTATCTGAAAATATTTTCGGTAACTATACATTTATGCATTAAAATTTCATCCACAAATGACGTATGAAATTGCTGCCTATCACAAAGCATTAAGCGCAGAAGAAGCGACGATCTGTGAACGTTTATACGGGATCATCTGCGAACAGCTTCCCGATGCTGAACATAAGATCTGGCATCGTCATCCGGTTTGGTTCTTCAATGGAAATCCCGTTGTAGGTTATCATAAATTGAAAGCCGGCATAAGGGTTTTATTCTGGAGCGGCCAGTCTTTTGATGAAGCGAAGTTAAGACCAGAGGGTAGTTTTAAAGCTTCGGAAATTATCTATTCAGAACCCGCGCAGATCAAAATTACTGAACTAAAACGCTGGTTGAAAAAATCCAGGTCGATTCAATGGGATTATAAAAATATTATTAAGCGAAAAGGTAAACTTGAGAAGCTCACGAAGTTCTGATCTGTTTTTTGAGCCATTTCAAAGGTCCAGGTAAATCGTTGATCTTAACTGTCGGAAAGGGTTGATTGGCTGTTGAGAATTTTTCATAGAAATATTTCACTCCTTCAAGATCAGATCCTTCAAAATCAAACAACAATCCCGGGCCTGCGTATTCTGTAAATACCTGATCATACATAAAATAATTCGCCAGCTTAGTTCTGCCCGCGGGAAACAGGTTGCTTATAAGGTTATAAATTCGACGATTATCTTTCAGTAGTAAACAGGAGGCGAGCAGGTCATGCGCTTCATTGCGAACCTCTTTCATTATTACCCTGCCATGTTCTTTCAGCATTAATGCGAGTTGAATGAAATTTTCATAATCATTTTCAGATACTGATGGAAAGCGACTGCCATATAGCTGTTGGTAATCTCTAACAATACCACGAACATCATCAGTATTCTGTATGTGCAAGCTGAATTTTTGCAGCCGTTTAAGTCTTTGGTCTATATATGTGTTGTATGTTTTGAAAGACAGATCACGCAGAAAATTGTTAAGGGTCCTTACTACTGGAAAAGCGCTCCCGGCACCATGCGCATAATTCAAATTAATCTCTGCGAACCTCGAGAAATTTTTAACCTCGCTAAAAAACTCAGGTTCTATTACCTGTATATCATTTTTCCGGCTGAATATCCCTCCCTGCTGGCAAAATGCAGGTTGAAAAAGATAGCGTATTCCAAATTTCTCACGCCAACACAGCGGCATAACAGCTTCGTAGTCATCTTTTACTATTCCGAACCAATCCGCGCACAGATTGTCGAGATACATGGATTCAGCGTATATCAATCCATTTGGAGAGGCATGTATGCATTGGTCCCATTTGGCTTTGTTGATCTGTTTTTGCGGAATGATCCTGATACGCACGGTTAAAAAGGACTGATGGAAAATAATTTATTCGGAGCCAGGTTTTGCAGATCGATACTAAATGAAATGTTCTTCAGAAATTTCTTTTGTACGATGGTGGAATTTACATAATCCTTATATGGTTTGCTGTATAGCACAGGGAAATAG